>DYIS01000104.1:0-5278 GCA_020723545.1 Ktedonobacter racemifer | reverse complement strand
GAGGCTCACCGAGATGACCTCGGCCATGTCCGTCTCGTCCTCTACTATCAGGAACTTCATGTTGGCCTCCAGTTACTCGTAGGCACCCGGCAGTTCTTTGGGGAGCGAGACCGAGAAGGTGCTTCCCTTGCCCACCCTGCTTTCCACCCAGATCTTCCCCCCGTGGAGCTCAATCAGGGACTTGGCGATGGAGAGACCCAGGCCTGTGCCTCCCTTATGCTCCGTGCCCCGGTAGAACCGATCGAAGATGTGTTCCAATTCATCCCTGGGGATGCCCAACCCATTGTCACTCACGGAGACGAGCCAGTTGGGCCCGGCCTCGTGGACCTCCAAGGCGAAATGCCCGCCCGGCGGCGTGAACTTATGGGCATTGCTCAACAGATTGATCAGTACCTGCTCCACTCGCCGCCGGTCTGCCACCACCGGCGCCGGATCAGGGTAATAATTGACCCGCATCCTCTGGCCGCGGGATTCAGCCAGGGGCGCCACCGCCGCTGCAGCATCCCTGATGGCCTCGTTCAGGTCAACCCGCTGGAGGTTCAGGGATAGCTTGCCCTCATCCAGGCGGGCCATGTCTAACAGGTCGCCCACCAGGGCGGATAGGCGCTCGATGTTCCGGGCCATGTTACGCGTCAGCCGTTCCTGGGTTGGGTTCAGGGGCCCCGGTCCGCCCGCCAGTAAGAGCTCGGCCGAGGCCTTTATGGTGGTCAAGGGGGTTTTTAGCTCGTGAGAAACCGTGGACAGGAAGCCGGTCTTCATCTGCTCTAACTCTTTGAGCCGCGCCGCCAGCGTCCGCTCCAGTTCCAGTTCCTTTTTGAGCAGAGAACTGACCAGGGATATAATGAACAGTATAGAGAGCCGGCCGGCCAGCCTCTCGCTGTTGGCGATGTCCCAGGGTAAGCCGCCGGACGCAATGGACGTACCGGCATACACCAGGCCCAGGGCGACCGTAGCCATCGTGGCCTCGACCAACGATAGGTCCAGGGCCAGGGTTATGACGCTGAAGTAGTAGATGATGTAGGCCGGGCTGTCCAGTCCACCGCCCCAGAAGATCAAGAGAGAAACCACTGCGGTGTCCACCGCGAACAAGCCTCGGGGCGACTGCAGCAGCCGCACCCTGGTCTTGGCGACCTCAACCAGCCCATTATAGGCGGCCAGGATCAAAGCTATGTGGGTTGGCCGCTCGGGATTTAGCCAGCTTAACAGAAGGATCACGCCGATGGCTGCCCAGCGGAGCACTGCCAGGAGCTTGTCGACGCCGATGGACAGTGGCGCAGAGATCAGGGGTCTTTTAAACAATCCCACCTTTTTTACCCGTTTCTAACCTCTTATAACGGAGTTCTTAACCTTACTAGAGTATTATTGACCACAATCCCTGGACAAGGAAGTATACTCTACTGTATTATATCACACTACGTTATCTTGCCGGTGATTAGGGCCAGACACATATCGGACACTTGCAGGAGAGAGGAAAGGGAGGTATGCTGGTGTCTCGATGAGTGCGTATGGGACCATACCGCCGGGAGCGCTGCGCCTGGCACGGCTCCCGGCAGAGCCCTCTCTAGACCGCCAAGCGCCGCCTCAAAGAGACGCAGAGGGGCAGGGGAACAGGGACCGGGAGAAGGGGAGATAAGGGATGAAGGGACGTCTGCTTGGCGACGAAAAATCTCGATAGGAGGAAGGCCGTGACTGTTGGCGAATGTATGAAAAGAGAGGTAACGGCGGTGCTGCCAGGAACAACGGTGTGTGAGGCTGCGCGGGTGCTTGTCGAGCGGCACGTGGGCACCTTGCCTATTGTGGATGCCAACCAGGTGCTGCTCGGGATCGTGGGCGTCACGGAGATCCTTACCATCTTCCTGCCCGATTTTGTAGCGCTGCTCAAGGACATTGATTTCGTCAAAGACTTTGGGGCCCTGGAAGATTTGGAACCTAAAGATGTACCTGAGGCCAGCACCCTCACCGTGAGGGATATTATGAAAGAACCGATTGCCGTCGAAGAGGACGCCGGGCTGCTGCGCGCCTTTGCCCTGATGAAGAAGCACAACCTGCGCGACTTGCCGGTGGTTTCCAAAGACGGTAAACTCCTCGGGATTGCTTCGCCGGTAGATATTGCTTGCGGTTTTCTTTCGACCTGGGCCGAAAACAGGAGCCACGTCCAATGACTCTTGTTCACATCGTGTCCACGCTGGTTTTCGTTGTCACCTTTGCGGTCATTCTTTCCGAGCGCATTCACCGCACCATTGTGGCCGTTGTGGGGGCGACCTTGATGGTGATAGCAGGAATGTTGTTTGGCTTCTACTCCCAGAAACAAGCCTTGGAGGCCATTGATTTCAACACTCTCGGCCTGTTGATGGGAATGATGATTCTGGTCCGTATGCTGGAGAAGACTGGCTTTTTCCAGTATCTGGCGATTTTCGTTGCCCGCTGGTCACGTGGCCATCCGTGGTACTTAATGATTCTCCTGGGCACTGTCACCGCAGTCCTCTCGATGTTCCTGGACAACGTCACGACTGTTGTGTTGATTGTGCCCGTCACTCTGCTGATTGCGCAGTTGTTGGGAATCAGTCCTCTGCCACTGCTAATGGCTGAGACGCTGTTATCCAACGTGGGCGGAACGGCAACTTTGGTGGGCGACCCGCCTAATGTCCTCATCGGGTCGGCTGCCGGTTTCTCTTTTAACGATTTTCTGATTCATCTGGGTCCCGTCGTCCCCCTAGCGTGGCTAGCAACGCTGCTTTTGCTCCGCGTGATTTTCCGCCAGGAATTGGCGCAGATGCCAGAAGACGTCACCGCGGTGATGCGGCTGAATCCGGCGGACGCACTGCACGACCAGCCCGCCCTGCGGAAGATCCTGATCGCGCTCGGCATCACCATCCTGCTGTTCTTTCTGCACGGCCTGCTGCATTTGACGGCCGCGTTCGTTGCGATGATCGGTGCGGCCATAGCTTTGTTGTGGGTGCGTCCAGATGTGGATCAGATACTCAAGGATGTGGAGTGGGGGGTGCTACTCTTCTTCGCCGCGCTGTTTGTCGCGGTAGGAGGGCTGGAAGCGGCCGGTGTGCTTTCTGCCCTCGGACAGGTATTGGCCTCTCTCGCCGGAGGCAATCTGGTGGTGACCAGTCTCCTGCTGCTGTGGGGGGCGGCGTTTCTGTCCGCCATAGTGGATAATATCCCCTTCACCATTGCGATAATTCCCGTGATTCAGTATTTGGATAGTGTAGGCGTTCCGACTACCGCGCTGTGGTGGGCCTTGGCATTGGGCGCAGGCTTTGGCGGCAACGGTACGCCGATCGGCTCGACGGCCGGTGTGCTAACGATGCGGCTGAGCGAAAAGACCCACACGCCGATCACGTTCAAGACTTGGCAGCGCTCCGGCTTGGTAGTGACAGTTGTCACCTGCCTGGTAGCGAGCGTGTTCTTCGTCCTGTTCTTTGGCTGGATGAGCACGCGGTAGGCAAGGAGCCAGCGGACAAATGACGGCCGTCAGCGGTCAGCCATCCCCAGCCTAGTACCGGCATACTCTTTATCTTGCCGGTATCCCGTGTAGTGGGCGGGCAGCGGGGCCGCGCTGGTGGAGCAAAGGGCTAGAGCTCTATCTCCAGTCCATCGTAGGCCACCGTCACTCCAGGGAACTGGCGAAGGTATTGCTCCAGTTGATCGTGGGGGCGGTTAAGGTGGTTGATATGGGTGAGGATCATGCGGGTGGCCCCCACCCGTTCCTTTAGGGCGATGGCCTCGCCCACGTCCAGGTGGGCTGCTGCGGGCCCGTTGGCGAAGAAAGGGGTATTGACCATGAGGAGATCGGCGCCCAAGATGAGCCGCCGGGCGTAGTTGCTCAGGCGGCTGTCGCCATCGGAGGTGTATACGATCTTTTGCCCATTGACGTGAAAAGCCAGGCCGAAGCAAGGGACCGAGTGGTGCACGCCGAAAGGTACCGTGAAAAAGCCGTCGAAATAGATAGCCAGGCCTGGTCGAGAAGGGATGTGGAAAGCCACCTCTCCCAGACGCCCTGCCCACTCCTCATTCGTTATATGGGAATAGATCTTGGGCTCGGCCAGGAGGTCTAAATCCTTGCGCCAGTAGATGAATTCCTCCAGGCCGGCGCTGTGGTCGTAGTGATGGTGTGTCAAGAAGATCCCGTCCAGGCGTGTCACCTGGTTCCGGGCCAGGAGGTCCAGGATATTGGGGGGCGCGTCCACCAGGAGCTCGTAGCCAGGCAAAGAGAATACGACCGCGCTTCTCTCCCGAGCCAGCTTTCCGCCTTCTCTTCGAGCCCGGGCGCAGTGGTCGCAATCGCAGTTAATAGCCGGAACCCCCTCGGCAGCCCCGGTGCCCAGGAACCTGATCCGCATATCACACCTCTACAACCATGCCGTCATAGGCCACTGCCACCTCAGGATACTGCCTGACGTAGCGCTCCAGTTCGTCGTGGGGCCTGTTCAAGTGGTCGATGTGAGTCAGGATCAGCCGCTTGGCCCCCACTGCCTCACGTAAACGGAGGGCTTCCACTACGGTGATCTGCTCCTGGGCCGGGGGCTCAAAAGCAGGGGTATTGACGATCAGGAGGTCGCAGTTGCGCATGAAATGGCGGGCGTAGTTGGTCAGGCGACCCTGAGTATCCGAGGTGTAGATGACCCGCCGGTCCTTTTCCTTGATCGAGAAACCGAAGATGGGACGGCGTTGGCGGGCAGCGAAGGGGACGATGGAGACCTCACCGAAGTACAGGGAGGCTCCTGGATAGTACGGAACGTGGAACATGAGTTCCTCCAGCCTGGGCGTCCAGTGTTCCTGCTTGATGAGCTCAAACAGGGTGTCCTCGGCCAGGAAATCCACGTTTTCCCGCCAGTATTCGAACTCCTTGATCCCACCGATGTGATCGTAGCTGGAGCTGGTAACCAGGATGCCATCCAGATGGGTGATATTGTTCTTCAAGACGAGGATGCGGACATCCGGCGGCGTGTCCGCCAGGAGCTCGTAGCCAGGCAAAGAGAATAAGACCGCGCTTCTCTCCCGAGCCAGTTTTCCACCCTCACTGCGGGCGCGGGTGCAGTGCTCGCAGTCACAATTTATGGCCGGGATGCCCTGGGCGGCCCCGGTGCCTAAAAAGGTGATCTTCACTCCGGCCTCCTGTAAGGGGCGGTTGGTGGTACTCGATCGTGTTCACTGCACAGATAGTAATACGCATCCGGTGCACTGTCAAGGGTTTGATCAACAACCCCACCTGGTGACTGGACTCATCTCGGGAGATGAGCTTCGCCCCCATCTGTGGTAGTATTAT
>DYIS01000103.1:668-8659 GCA_020723545.1 Ktedonobacter racemifer | reverse complement strand
CAGCCTTAAGGCTGCATTCCAAAATAAACCGCAACCTGCCACCTGTCACACCATTCCACCGTTAGTAGGGGCACGGCACGCCGTGCCCCTACTACCTCCCTGAAGAACACCGGTTGCCGTCGGTTTCCTCGCCGTGTGACACGATGGGGAATACCAGATGCTACAACCCTGGCTAATCGTGCCATATCAACTATTATACCCAAATAGACCAATGCCAATAGTTGTGTATCGTGTCCCCGGAATTTATAGGCTTACGAGTTTGCCTTTTAGGGAATTCTGTGATATACTAGGTTTTGACAATTGAATATACCTGGTAGAGGTGCCCGTAGGTCCGGATGCCAGGGCTTAAAGGCGAAGCCGGTGCAAGTCCGGCGCTGTCCCGCAACTGTAAGTTAGTCGGATAGTCAAGTAGTCAGTGGAGTACCAGACTACCCACACGATTAGGAGACTGCAAGGCTAACAAGCCAGGTCGCCCGCCTCTATCGCGCTCTGCATTACCTCGCGGAAAGGGGGTGGGAGCATGGTCCGTGGACCGTGAATCAACCCTCTTGTCAAACCGGCAAGGGGGTTCCTTTTTTCCGACCGACCGCTCGAGGTCGGGTTTCTTTTTTACGTCGAACTCACGGAGGTTTACATCTGATGAAACGCCTTTCCCTATCGCTTATCTTGACGATGCTGGTGACCGCCGTTCTGCTGGCCGCCTGTGCTCCGGCTGCCACACCGACGCCGGTGCCACCCACGGCTACACCCGTACCACCCACACCAACGCCAGCCGTATTTCCCGTTACTCTGACCGACGACCTGGGCCGGAAGGTGGCACTAAGCGCCGTGCCGCGCCGCATTGTTTCCCTGGCCCCGTCTAACACCGAGATCCTGTTCGCCGTCGGTGCCGGTGACCAGGTAGTGGGGGTGACCAAGTTCTGCAACTATCCGCCCGAAGCCCAGACCCGGGAGCAGGTCGGCGGCTTCGTGGCCAAGACCATCAGCGTGGAGAAGATCGTCGCCCTCAAACCGGACCTGGTTCTCTCCGCCGGGAAGATCCAGCAGCCGGTCATCGAAGCCCTGGAGCGGGCGGGGATCCCCGTCTTCGCCCTGCATCCAAAGACCTTTGAGGGCGTCTATGCCAGTATCGAGACAGTTGGACGATTGACAGGCCACGGGGCCGAGGCGGCCCGAGTGGTGGCCCAGATGAAGGAACGCGTAGCCGCCGTGACGGTGAGGGCCAAAACCGTTCCAGAAGCGAGTCGCCCCAAAGTCTTCTACGAGGTCTGGCACGAGCCGCTGATGACTGCCGGCCCCTCTACTTTCATCGGCCAGATGATCACGCTGGCCGGCGGGGTGAATCTCTTTGCCGATGTGACCGAGGAGTACCCCCAGGTCAGCACTGAGGAGGTGGTGAAGCGCGACCCGGACGTGATCCTCGGTCCCGACAGCCACGGCCAGGAACTGACGCCAGAGAAGATCCGGGCCCGACCTGGCTGGGGTAACATCAAGGCGGTGCGACAGGGCCGCATCGTCTTGATGACCGGCGATATTGTCTCCCGCCCTGGCCCGCGCCTGGCTAATGCCCTGGAGGCTGTAGCCCGGGCGCTACACCCCGATCTGTTCCGTTAGGAGTGGCCATGCGTCGCACAGGCTATATCACCGAACTGCTGGGATTAGCCGGTCTGCTAGCCGTCGTCCTGGTACTCAGCCTGGGGCTGGGGGCTGTGCCCATGGCTCCAGGTCGGGTGCTGGCCGCCCTGGCTATTCACACCCCCTGGGTTGGGCAGGTCGACGCGGCTGAAGTAACCATCATCTGGGACCTGCGCCTGGCCCGGGCTCTGCTGGCCGCCCTCATCGGCGCGGGGTTAGCGGCCGCTGGTGCGGCCTTCCAGGGCCTCTTCCGCAATCCCCTGGCCGACCCCTTCGTGGTGGGGGCATCCGGGGGCGCCGCCCTGGGCGCAACTCTGGCCATCACTTCGGGTGTGCGCCTGGCCGGGGCCGGCTTCGGCCCGGCGCCGCTGGCCGCCTTCGTCGGGGCCTTGCTGGCGGTGGCCGTGGTCTACGCCGTCGCCGAGGCTGGGGGCCAGGCGCCGGCCGTGGCGCTGCTGCTGGCGGGCGCGGCCCTGAGCACCATCTTGTCGGCGGCCGTCTCTCTGCTCATGCTGCTCAATGACCGGGCGCTGCACGAGGTCTTCGCCTGGCTGATGGGAGGGCTGAGCGGGCGGAGCTGGCCGCACCTCTGGGCCAGCGGGCCGTACCTGCTGGCCGGCCTGGGCGCCCTCTGGCTCCTGTCCCGCCCCCTGGACGCCCTGGCCTGTGGCGAGGAGACGGCCCAGAGCCTGGGATTGCCATTGACTCGCGCCCGGGGCGCCGTGGTCGCTGCGGCCAGCCTGACCACTGCGGCGGCAGTGGCGGCCGGAGGGATCATCGGCTTTGTGGGCCTCATCGCACCCCACGCCGCCCGGCTCCTCTTCGGCGCCGACCACCGCCGGCTCATCCCAGCCAGCGCCCTGCTGGGTGCCCTGCTCCTGCTCCTGGCCGACGACCTGGCACGCACCGTTCTGGCGCCGGTGGAACTACCGGTGGGCATCATCACGGCGTTGCTGGGAGGACCCTTTTTCCTCTACTTGCTTAAGACCCGCCAGCGGGATCTGGGAGGTGGGCGATGACGACTCTCGAGGTGCGCGACCTTAGGTGTGCCTATGACAGTCAGCCCGTCCTGGATAACCTCTGCCTGGCAACCCACCCCGGTGAGGTGCTGGCACTCATTGGCCCGAACGGGGCGGGCAAGACAACGCTGTTGCGCGCTCTGGCTCGACTGCTCCGACCTTGCCGGGGAACGGTGCTACTGGGGGGTCAGAACCTGTGGCAGCTCTCCCCACGCGCAGTCGCGCGCCGGCTGGCTCTCGCTCCCCAGAGTAATGGTGCCACCTGGCCCCTCACAGTGGAACAGGCCGTGGCCTTGGGCCGCGCCCCCCACCGGGGTTGGCTCTTACCTTTCTCGGCCGCCGATCGGGAGGCCATGGAGCGCGCGCTTCAACAGGTAGGGCTGCAGGGCGTGCGCGACCGACTGGTGACGGAACTGTCGGGAGGTGAGCAGCGGCGGGTGATCCTGGCTCGGACGCTAGCTCAGGAGCCGGAGGTACTGCTCTTGGACGAGCCTACGGCCCACCTGGATCTGAAGTACCAGACGGAAATTCTGGAACTGGTGCGGGATCTGGCCCATCGAGATGGCCTGACAGTGATCGTTACCCTGCACGATCTGAACCAGGCAGCCTTATGCGCCGACCGGCTGGCCCTGCTGGCCAACGGGCGATTGCGGGCCACTGGGATCCCTTCTGAGGTACTGACCCCTGAACTGCTGCAGCAGGCCTACGGAGTGCCCGTATCGGTCAGTCGGCACCCTATATACGACACGCTGCTGGTGGTGCCGTTGCTCAACTTGAAGAAGGCGCCCTATATCAGACTTCCGGTGCCTCATCAGTGCCCTCGGCCGCATCCCGGCACAGCGCAGCACTATCTATGAACTGCTCCGCATCTTTGACGAACCACTTACTCATTAAAGGGAGGAGCGAACATGAACGAGAACGTACACCAACCGACAACGATGGTCGACGTTTTTTGGGCCGAGTCCAGCGCGGCACGTGATTTTATGCTCATCCTGGTGGGCAGCCTTGTCGTTGCACTGAGCGCGCAAATTTCTGTCCCCTTACCCTTTAGCCCTGTGCCGGTCACCGGCCAGACCTTTGGCGTTCTCCTGGTCGGTGCCCTGCTGGGCAGTCGACGTGGTGCCCTCAGCCTGCTCGCCTACCTGGGCGAGGGAGCGTTGGGGCTGCCGGTCTTCGCTGGCGGCACTGGCGGGCTTGTCCGGCTGGCAGGCCCTACTGGCGGGTACCTGTTGGGTTTTGTGGCTGCCGCCTTTCTCGTGGGCCGGCTGTGCGAGCGAGGGTGGGACCAACGCCTGCTGACGGCCGGCGCCGCCATGCTGGTGGGCAACGCCATCATCTACCTGTTTGGCCTGCCCTGGCTGGCCCGCTTTGTAGGGCCAGACAAAGTATTGGCATTGGGCTTGCTTCCTTTTATCCCAGGCGATTTGCTGAAGCTTACCCTGGCCGCCCTGGCGCTACCCGGCGGCTGGGCCCTGGTTCATAGGGTCAAGGGGTGGTAATGATCCCTCGGCTACTCATCGCCGGCACCCACTCTGGTGTGGGCAAGACCACGGTCACGGTCGGCCTGATCACCGTCCTGCGCGCCCGGGGCCTGGCCGTCCAGCCCTTCAAAGTCGGGCCGGACTACATTGATCCCACCTACCACACCCTGGCTGCAGGCCAGCCCTGTCGCAACCTGGACACCTGGATGGTGCCGGCAGATCAAGTGCGGGCCCTCTTTGTCCACGCGGCGCGCCAGGCCGACATCGCCGTCTTCGAAGGCGTGATGGGCCTCTACGACGGCTTTGGCTACGACGATGAAACAGGGAGCACGGCTCAGGTGGCGAAGCTGCTACGCGCGCCGACGGTGCTGGTGCTCGACGCCAGCGCGATGGCCCGCAGTGCCGGTGCCGCGGCCCTGGGCTATCAACGGTTCGATCTTGACCTACCCCTGGCTGGCTTCATCGTCAACCGGGTCAGCAGCGAGAGCCACGGCCGGGGAGTGGCAGCGACCATCCAGCGGGCCACAGGGCTCCCGGTACTCGGCTGGTTGCCCCGCGACCCGGCGCTGGAGATCCCCGAGCGTCACCTGGGCCTGGTACCCACGGCCGAGCCCGGCCGTTGGCATGCCTTCGTCGATGCCGCCGCCCATGTCGTTGAACGTCACCTGGACCTGGACCGCCTGCTGGCCATTGCCGGCAAGGCCCCACCCCTGGTCGTAGCCGACACGGCCCTGGTGCGGCCTGGTGGTCAGAGGTCGGCCGTCGGTCGTCGGCCACGCATCGCCGTTGCACGGGATGAGGCTTTCAACTTCACCTACGAAGACAACCTGGACCTGCTGCAGGCTGCCGGGGCCGAGATCGTCTTCTTCAGCCCGTTGCGCGATACGGCTCTACCCCCAGGCACGGCTGGCGTCATTCTCAGTGGCGGCTTCCCGGAACTCTATGCCAGCCAACTGGCGGCCAACGCAGGGATGCGGCAGGCACTGCATCAGGCCTACGGCCAAGGTATGCCCATCTACGCCGAGTGCGGTGGGCTGATGTATCTGACGGAAGCCATCGTAGACCTGGATGGGCGGGGGCACCCCATGGTGGGCCTGCTGCCGGGGCGCTCGGTGATGACCGGCCGGCTCACCCTGAGCTATCGGCTGGCTCAGGCGGCTGGCGATTCCTGGCTGCTCACAGCGGGCGAAACAGTGCGCGGCCACGAGTTCCATTACTCCGTGTGGGAGGGCCGCCCGGCCAATCTGCCCCCGGCTTGCGAATTGTTGCCGCCCTCGGGTGAGGGGGAGTTCCGGCTCGAGGGGGCGCAGGTGGATAACCTGTGGGCTTCTTACGTGCACGTCCACTTCTGGGGCAAGCCGGAGTTGGCTGGGCGTTTCGTGGAAGCCTGCCGGCAAGGAGGAACGGCGAAAGGAGAGATTGATGTCACGTAGTACGTTGCAACGCATCGTCTCCCTGGAGCCCAGTGTCACTGCCATCCTGTTCGCCCTGGGCCAGCAAGCGCGGCTGGTGGCTGTCAGCAAATGGTGTGACCACCTGGTGAACGTAGGTGACAGGCCCCGCCTGCCTTCGACCTGGTCTGCCTGGCCGGAGGAAATTGCGCCTCTCTCTCCTGACCTGGTCATCACCTCAGTCCCCTACCGCACCAAGAACATCGTCGGACTTTTGCGCGCCGGGCTCGACGTGCTGTGTCTGTGCCCACAACGCCTTGAGGATGTTTACGCCCACATTACCTGGTTGGGTCGGCTCACCGACGCGGCTGACGAAGCCGAGCGTGTGATCACCCAGATGCAGGCCGATTTCGAGGCGATCCGCCAACGGGTGGCCGGCCTGCACCGCCCCCGCGTCTACGTTGAGATGTGGCCCAAACCGCCTATGAGCAGCCCCACCTGGGTGGCCGAGCTGGTCGAGATCGCCGGTGGCCAGTTCGTGCCAGAGCAGCCGGGGCGAGCCGTGGCCGACGACGAGGTGATCGCCGCCGATCCCGAGTTCATCGTGGTGGCCTGGGCAGGGGTGGCCCACCCGCCTTTGGACCGGGTGGCCCGGCGCCCCGGCTGGGACCAGGTGAGTGCAGTGCGGGAGGCGCGTGTGGTCGCTGTGGATGAGATCTGGCTCAACGCGCCGGGGCCGAACCTGGCCCGGGGCGCGCGCCTGTTGGCAGCGGTGATCCACCCGGAGGTCTTCACTGCCGATGGAGAGTAACGTCGCTACCGGAGTGCGCCTGGCGCGCGTAGCCCTCCCGGCCACCTGCGGTGAGCTGGTACAGGGCACGCTGGACGGCGTGCCCTGCCTGGTCTCCTGTCCGATCAGCCGCTACGCCGTGGCCGAGGTGGCCTTGCGCCCGCATGGCACCTGGGAATTGCCCCCCGATGCCCCCAAGGCCGCCGCTGCTCTGCGGGCTGGCCTGGTCTACCTGGAGCGCTCGGACCTAGGGGGCTGGCTGCAGCTGATCTCTGATCTGCCTCGCGGCCGGGGCTATGGATCGAGCACCGCCGATGTGGGGGCGACTCTATACGCTCTGGGCGAGGCTCTGGGTCGGCCACTGGCGGCTGTCGAGGTGGCCCAAATGGCCGTGAGCGTCGAACCCAGCGACAGCACCCTCTTTCCCGGGCTGGCCCTTTTCGATCACCGGGGCGGGACATTGTACGAGCACCTGGGTCCGGCACCACCCTTGGCCGTCGTCGTGCTCGACCCAGGGGGTGAAGTGGACACCCTGGCTTTCAACTGTCTGGATCACCGGGAAAGCCTGCGCCGGCTGGCACCGCAACACCGAGAGGCTTTTACCCTATTGCTTGAGGGGCTGAAGCGCGGCGACTGGCAGGCCATAGGAGAGGCGGCTACCCTCAGCGCCCAGGCTCATCAGACCATCCTGCCCAATCCGTTGCTGGAGCCGGTCCTGGCCCGGGCGCGGGAAGTGGACGCCCTGGGCGTTTGCCGTGCCCACAGTGGCACCTTGCTTGGGGTGCTATTGGATCCGGCACACACCGATGTGTCGGCTGTGACTACCTTTTTCGCCCGCTGCCTGACTGGCCACGTCACTGCCACCTGTTATCCTCTGGTGAATGGTGGCCCACGTCCTATTCTTTATGTTGGAGGAACTCTATGGAGAGCCGTTTGCAACAAATCATCACCCGTGTCCAGCCCTTGGATGAGCGGGCCCAAACTCTGGCCCGCTCCCGCCAGGACACCCTGACCAAACCGCAGGGCAGCCTGGGCCGGCTGGAAGCACTCTCAGTCCAACTGGCCGGCATCACCGGCGATCCCCTGCCCCGCATCCAGCACAAGGTCATCGTCACCATGGCCGGAGATCACGGCGTGGTTGCTGAGGGGGTGAGCGCCTATCCCCAGGAAGTCACGCCTCAGATGGTGCACAACTTCCTGCGCGGCGGTGCGGGTATCAACGTCTTAGCCCGGCATGTGGGGGCGCGGGTGGTAGTGGTAGACATGGGCGTGGCTGCCCACCTGGAGCCGCATCGCGACTTGATGGATAAGAAGGTGGCCCTTGGCACTGGCAACATTGCCCGCGGGCCGGCTATGACCCCGGAGCAGGCACTCCAGGCCCTTGAAGCCGGCATTGCGGTGGTGGAGGCCGAGGTAGCCAGAGGGCTGGATATCCTGGGCACCGGCGACATGGGCATCGGCAACACCACCCCTTCGGCCGCCATCGCCGTCGCCCTGACCGGCCATCCAGCCGTCGAAATCGTGGGCCGAGGCACCGGCGTGGACGACGCCGGACTGGCCCGCAAGATCGCTGTCGTGGAACAAGCCCTCACCGTTAACCGACCCGAGCCAGCCGATGCCCTGGACGTGCTGGCCAAAGTCGGTGGGTTCGAGATCGGCGGCCTGGCGGGGGCCA
>DYIS01000103.1:0-658 GCA_020723545.1 Ktedonobacter racemifer | reverse complement strand
AGTGGTCATTGACGGCTTCATCTCCAGTGCAGCAGCCATGATCGCCATCGGCCTGGCACCGCAGGTGCGGCCCTACCTCATTGCCGCCCATCGCTCCCAGGAGCGAGGGCATCGCCTCATGCTGGAGTGGCTGGGCCTGGAGCCCTTGCTGGATCTCGACCTGCGCCTGGGGGAGGGGACCGGTGCGGCGTTGGGCATCTTCCTGGCTGAGGCGGCCTGCAAGATCCTGGCTGAGATGGCTACCTTCGGTGAGGCGGGGGTTTCAGAGAAAGAGAAGTGATAACAAAGGGACACGAGAACGCGGAGACGCGGAGCGGGGGAGCGGCGGAGCAGGGGAGCAAGGGGGCAGAGGGGGATTCTCCTCTGCACCGCCGCGCCTCTGCATCCCTGCACGCCTCTCTGGCCGCCCTCCAGTTCTTAACCATAGTGCCGCCGCTGATGCGCCGGCCCTTCACACCAATGGAGCTGGGACAGGGAGTGGGCTATTTCCCGCTGGTGGGGCTGCTGATGGGTGGTCTGCTGGTCGGGCTGGATGTGAGCCTCAGGCTCCTCTTCCCGGTGGGGATGACCACGGCTCTGGTTTTGGCCGCTTGGGTGACCATCACCGGGGCGCTGCATCTGGACGGCTTTCTGGACGCCTGTGATGGTCTCTTCGGCG
>DYIS01000102.1:5777-8744 GCA_020723545.1 Ktedonobacter racemifer | reverse complement strand
TCGTCGCCTCCTTCGTCCAGGCCGACAACCCGATCTTCGATGGTACTGCGCACCGTCAGGAACAAGATGGGCACGGCGGCCAGGGAAGGGTCCCGGCGCAGTCTCCGCAGCACCCCTAGCCCATCCAGCCGTGGCATGACGATGTCCAGGATGACCAGATCTGGACGATGTCGCCGGGCGACGGCCAGGGCCTCTACGCCGTCGTAGGCGGTGAGCATCTCGTAGCCCTCATCGTTCAGGCTATGCTGTACCGCCCAGACCAGGTCTTGCTCATCATCCACCAGCAGAATACGGGCCATCGCTCTCACCCCCCCTGTCCTGGCGCGTTCCACGGCCTGGCGGGCCAGGCGATGGATTTCCTCCAGATCAAAGGGTTTGGTCACGAAGCCGATGAAGCAGGCCAATCGCATTGGCCGCCAGTAGGACCCCGATGCGGCATCGGGGTCCCACCAACGCGGTTGGGCTCCTACCCCTCTCGGAATGGGTAGCAGGCCAGTCGCATTGGCCGTCCAATCTGGCAAACCGCCCAACGCGGTTGGGCTCCTACCCCTCTCGGATGGGTAGGAGGTTCTTCCGCGGTTTTTCGGTGATTGCTTGATCTTCCTGGTAGAAATAGCCGGAAATCACCCGCATCGCTGCGTGACGCGCTGCAAACCTCGCTCTTCCAGAGGGGCAATCAAACAAGCTGCCGAGCCACCATGATAACTATACCACAAGGTGGCCACCCGGAGGCATTGGCCGGACGTGAGTCTTGCGTTAGGGTTGCGTGTGTATCTTGGCGCTGGCTGGGTGGAGGAGACGGGGACGGCCTTACTGTTCACGCCTCACGTAGCACCACGTAGCCGTGGCGGGGCACGGTGCGGATGTACTCGGGATCCTGGGGGTTGGTTTTCATCTTGGCGCGCAGGTTCTTGATGTGCCAGCGCACCAAGCCGGGGTCGGCGGTCTGGGGAGGGTAGCCCCATACCTGCTGCAGCAGGTGTTCGCTGGAGAAGACTTCGCCGGCATGGGTCATCAGGTACGCGAGAAGATCGAACTCAGTGGGTGTGAGTTGGATCGTCTTCACCCCGACGCGCACCTGGTGGGTCTTTTTCTCTAGGACGAGGGGACCCACCACCAGCAGGGAGCCCTGGTCGTCAGGTTCGGCGCCTCCCTCTGAGGCGGATCGACTCCGGCGTAGCAAGGCCCTGACCCGGGCCTTCAACTCCTGCAGATCAAAGGGCTTGACCAGGTAATCGTCGCCCCCTTCGTCCAGGCCGACGACCCGATCTTCGATGGTGCTGCGCACTGTCAGGAACAAGATGGGCACGGCGGCCAGCGTAGGATCTCGGCGTAGGTTGTGACAGGCCTGTAGACCATCCAGCCGGGGCATGACGATGTCCAGGATGACCAGATCGGGACGGTGCCGTCGCGCAACGGCGAGGGCCTCTACGCCGTCGTAGGCGGTGAGTATCTCGTAGCCCTCATCGCTCAGGCTATGCCGTACCGCCCAGACCAGGTCTTGCTTATCATCTACCAATAAAATAACGTAGGCCATCGGCGTTGCCCCCTTTTGCGTCCGCCGTTTTTAAGCAGGGGAGCGGAGGAGCAGAAGAGAATTCACCCCAGGTCCCCAGCACCTCTGCTCCCTAGCCCCCCTGCTCCTCCACCCCTCTGGCTCGCTCCACGGCCTGACAGGCCATCCGGCGGATTTCCTCCAAGTCGAAGGGTTTGGCGATGAAGCCGATGAAGAGGCCCTTTTGGAGCCCCTCGGTGATGGACCTGTCTTCTTCATAGAAATAGCCGGAAATCAAAACAACGGCGGTGTGCGGGCTTTGTTGGCGGATCAAGGCGGTCAGCTCCAGACCGTCCAGGTCGGGGAGTTTGGCATCCACAAAGGCGACGGCGTAGCGCTCTCTGACAACCAGTTCCAGGGCCTCTGCCCCACTTGTCGTGTCGGTCACTGCATAGCCGGCGGGGCGCAGGATATTCTCCAAGGCCCAGCACATGTCCGGTTCGTCGTCTACCACTAGAATTCGTGGGGGCTCCTGTTCCATCACAATTTCCTTGTTGGCAGATAGCTGATAGCGAATAGCAGTCCCCTGCCATCTGCTATCTGCTATCTGCTCCCTGCTATCTGCTCCCTGCTACCTGCTATCAGCCATCACCGGCAGCCGAACGGTGAAAGTGGTCCCCTGGCCCACCTGACTTTCCACCCCAATGGTGCCCTGGTGCTGCTGGATGATGCTGTAGCTGATGGAGAGCCCCAAGCCAATCCCCTTTCCCACGGGCATGGTAGTAAAGAAAGGATCGAAGATTTTAGACAGATGTTCCGGTGGGATGCCACGTCCGGTGTCGCTAAACCGGATCTGCACCTGGCCCGCCTCGGTTGTCCGCGTGGCCACCGTCAGCGTTCCCCCCTCCGGCATAGCGTTGCAGGCGTTGAGGATCAGGTTAGTGGCGACCTGCTGCAACATCTCAGGACTGCCGTGGACTCTGGGTAGGTTGGGTTGGAACTGCTTTTGCAACGTGACCTTCTGCAAAGCCATCTGATGTGCCAGCAGGGCCAGGGTTTCCTCCAGTACGGCGTGCAGGTCAACCGGTTTTATCCGCTCACTTTGGGGGCGAGCAAACTTTAGCAGGTTCTCAATGATTAGCGAGGCGCGCTCGGTGGCGGTATAGATCTTGTTGGCGCATTGGCTACGCAGTTCGGCATCATCAGGATGTTCCAGCAGCAACTGGGCGCTGGCCGAGATAATGCCCAGAGGATTGCGCACTTCGTGGGCAATACCCCCAGCCATCCCCCCTAGAGAGGCCATCTTGGCGGACTGAAGCAGTTGGGCCTCCATCCGACGCCGCTCTGTCAGATCTCGCCCCACGCCTACGATCCCCACAACCCGGACGGCATCGTCCCGCATAGGGGCGAAACTCCAGGCGATGGGTACTTCCTGGCCGTTGGCGGTCACCAGATTTGCCTCGGTGGTCTGG
>DYIS01000102.1:0-5767 GCA_020723545.1 Ktedonobacter racemifer | reverse complement strand
AGATTCTGGGCGATCACCGGGCGCTGTTCAGCGGTACAGAGGAAAAGCAAGGGCTGCCCCTTGACCTGCTCAGCTTTCCGATCGGAGATCCTCTCTGCAGCCCGGTTCCAGGTCACGACGCGCCCCTGGGGATCCATGGAGATCACGAGATCGTTGGCGCACTCCACCACGCTGGCCAGGTGGCGCTCGACCCGCCGCACCTCCTCCTCCAATTGCTCCCGTTCGGTGATATCGGCCAGCAACAGCATCACATTCTCCACCGCCTCCCCTGATTTGAGCGGGATGAGCCGGTAGTAGTAGATGCGGGTGGGCAGGCCGGGAGCCCGGTAGGAGGTTTTCCCGCCCTCTATGAACTGGCCGGTGCGGAAGACCTCCCGTACCTTCTGGTCCAGCCGGGTGTATGTCAGCAGTACCTGGGGGAAGACCTCTTCAATCTTGAAGCCGATGGTCGTGCGTGCCTCCAGGCGGCTTTTCTCCAAGAAGTTGCGGTTGGCCGAGACGACACGCAGATTCCGGTCAATCACCACCAGGGAGATAGGGATGTTGTCCAGGATGCTGGTAATGAAACGTTCGCGGCTCCCCAGTTGGTTGTACAACTGGGCGGTCTGTTCGTGCAAGGTGGCACGGCGAATAGCGTTGGCGGCGATGTCGCCAATTGCGGTGAGCAAGCGCAACTCCTCATTGGCGATGCAGGTTTTGCGGCCTACCCACAGTGCGCCGATGGTTTGCTCCCTGGCAATCAGCGGAATGCAAGCTACGGCGTGCAAGCCATCGAACAGGTCAGGCCGGGCAAAACGCGGGTCAGCCTGCACGTTGGCACTGACGTAAGGCTGGCCGGTGGCAATGACGTGTCCGCTCACTCCCTCGCCCGGCGGCAGGCGCACGCCGGTCCAGTTGGCCCAGCCCCCGCGCGCCAGTTCAATCACCGTCTCACCGCTGGCCGGATCGCGCATAGCCAGCGCCACGCCTTCTGCTCTTAGCAGGGCGAGGAGTTGGTCAAGGGTGGCCGGCAGCATGGCGGTGAGGGTCGGGGCAGTGCGCAGGGCGGCAGACACGATGGCGATGGCTTCCAGTTCGCGCTCGCGCTGTTTGTGTTCAGTGATGTCCTCCACGGCCCCCCCATAATACAGCGCCCGGCCCTCGCCATCCCGGACGACCCGAGCGCTTTCCCGCATCCAGATAGCTGTTCCGTCGTGCCGTCGCCACTGTGTCTCAAAGCCGGACACGGTTCCCTCGCGCTCCATCAAGGCCTGCCACCGCCGGCGCTCATCAGGGTCCACATAAGTGTCAGCCACGTTAACTGCGAGCAGGGTCTCGCGGTCCGGGTAGCCCAACATCTGCACCAGGGCGGGGTTAACGTCCACGATCTGCCCCGCCGGCGTAGTTCGGTAGAGCCCCACAGGGACGCTCTCATATAGGTTGCGATAGAGGGCTTCGGCTTGTTTCATCACCTGACGCTTCTGGAGTTGTTCCTGGATCGACCGCACTACAGCCGGCAGGAAGGCGAAGTGTTGGGGCGACTTGGTGACGTAGACGTCCAGGCGGGCCTTCATTGCCTCCGCAGCGATCTCCTCGCTGTCGGTACCGGTTAACATGATCACCGGGTAGTCGGGCGAGCGGGCTTTGACGGCGCGTAAAACTGCCAGGCCATCCGTCCAGCCCAGTTGGTAGTCGGTGATCACCAGGTCAAAATCGCCCGCCTCCAGGGCCTGAGCAAAGCCTTTCGCCTCAGTTATCTGCTTCACCGGAAGGTCGGGAAACTCCCGGCGCAGTTCATGTATTAACAAGGCACGGTCGTCGGGGTTGTCGTCAATGAGAAGAATACGCAGGGAGTTATTCATAACCTCTCACCTCTGTGGTCTGTAAGGCGTAAACCACAAGAACGTGTAGCGTTCTTTGATAGGCTGCACACTGCCTCAGCCAATAGGCGTATTCGTTGGGCGATAGATCATTCAATTGGCATCCTTTTGGGCTGCCATGCCCCAACAATTCCTGAAGGTGTCCACTGAAGAGGAGAAGATAGTAGCCGCACCAGGGATACTTCCTGACTGGGGTTTCCCGGTTCCCAGGAAAGCGAAAGTGGGGTAACTCCGGGGGCTAATCATGCGCCCGGCACTGGACTCATGGCGCTTCGGCCTTGCCATCGAGACCTCACTTCCCGGCTGTTGCCAGTGTGTCGAAGACCGCTTAGGATCAGGCGACCCGCTTGGCCTTGGCTACTGCGGACAGGGTCACTCAAACAATATTGTATCACACCATCTCTTACGAAACTCTTACGAAAATGCCCAAAATGGCCCAACATTTTTGAATTTAGGGACAGTTTTACGAGTTTTCTCTGATATCTTTGGCTCGAGCCCGAGTTTACCGGATTGGACGGCCAATACGATTGGCCTTCTACCCATTTTGAGGTGACAGAGCCCCGATACTTTGATTCTGTGTAATGTATCGGGGCAGGGCGGCGCGTATGCTACCAGCTCTACGCATTGGGCTGTAGAATATGTCAAAGCCATTTTTAAAGGAGAAAGCTTAAATTTTTGCAATAGGAAAAAAGTACTACCCAAATGCATTGAAAAGCCCGCGCCGGCGTGATATAATCTGGGGGAGAAATGGAGAGAAATGTGGAAAAATGGGGTACTTATCCACATTTCGGGGCCGGTTATCCACAGGGGGTCAGTTATCCACAGGGGCGAACAGCGAGGTCGCGATGGCCCTAATGTTCATGGGGGAATACGAGCATAGCCTGGACGAACGCGGCCGCCTGGCCATCCCCGCCAAGTACCGGGGCAAGCTGGGGGATACGCTGGTGGTCACCCTGAGCCGCGAGAAGTGCCTGACCGCCTTCCCCATGGAGGCCTGGGAACGACTGGCGGAGGAGATGGCCAAGCTTCCCATGCTCACCACCGCCGACGATTACCCCGACTTCGTCTCTTTCATGTTCGCCCGGGCCGCCGACCTGGAGATAGACAAGCAGGGGCGCATCCTCATCCCCTCCAGCCTGCGCGACTACGCCGCTATTAAGGACAACGTGTTCATCGTGGGCCAGAACACCTGCTTTGAGATATGGGACCGTGACCTGTGGATGGCCAAACGGGACAAGTTGGAACAGGAAGGGGCGGCCATCGCCAAGCGCCTGGGCGAGATGGGCCTGCGCATCTAGTACTACAACCTCACTTAGGTCAAACAACCCCATATATTGTGGTTCGAGCCAAGTCTCCGATACAACATGTAGTGGCAAAACCATTAAGTACGGTTGTAGTACTAGGAGAAGGAAAGATGAAGTGGCGGTAGGTCGACAGGTAGCAGGTAGCAGAGAGCTACAAGGGTGAAGTGTCTCATCTGGATGAGTGTTGAGTGAGAAGCGGTGAATACCGGCACGTTCCGGTCTTGTACGAGGAGGTGTTGGAGGGCCTGGCCGTAAAGCCCGGGGGCGTCTACATTGACGGCACGGTGGGCGGGGGCGGGCACGCCCGGGGGATCCTGGAGCGCTCGGCGCCCGAGGGCCGCCTCTTGGGCATCGACGCAGACCCGGCAGCGATAGAGGCATCCGGCGAGAACCTCAAGGACTTTCACAACCGCATCACACTGGTTAACGGTAGCTTCCGGCGCCTGGAAGTTATCGCCTCCGAGGCAGGCTTTGCCTCGGTGGATGGCGTTTTATTGGACCTGGGGGTGTCCTCCTGGCAGCTTGCCGAAGCGAAGCGGGGTTTCTCCTTTTTGGAGGACGGCCCCCTGGATATGCGCTTTGATCCAGGAGGGGGGGTGAGAGCCAGTGACCTAGTGAACGAGCGGTCCGAGCAAGAACTGGCGGACATCTTCTTCACCTATGGTGAGGAAAGACGTTCGCGCAAATTGGCCAAGACCATCGTAGCCGCCCGGCCTATCTACACAACCAGGCAACTAGCCCAGGTGGTGGAGCGAGCGGTGGGCAAGGGGGGACGCATACATCCCGCCACACGGATATTTCAGGCGCTGCGCATCGCGGTAAACCAGGAACTGGAGGCCCTGGAGGCGGTCCTACCCCAAGCGGCGAAGCTCTTACGACCTGGCGGGCGGCTCGCTATCATCTCCTTTCATTCATTGGAAGACCGAATCGTCAAGCGCTACATGCAGCGCGAGTCCAAAGACTGCCTGTGCCCGCCCAACACCCCGACGTGCATCTGCGGGCATCGGGCCATTTTGAAAATCATTACCAGGAAGGTGATTACGCCCTCGGCCGACGAGATCGACCGGAACCCGCGCAGCCGGAGCGCCAGGCTGCGCATCGCAGAGAAGCTATAGCCCTTTCGAGGCGGCGCTGATGAGGCCGCTGGTTTTTCGACACCCTCTATTCGAATGACTGCCAACGGTGCAGGGGAGGACACTCTTGGCAACGCAGGCTTTTTTCTCCGCCTACGCAGTGGTGGCCCGGGAGAGGCGTACCCGCCGCATCGAGTTCAAGAGGGCCCGGCAGGTGCTGTCCATCGTGGCCATCGTCGGCCTGGTGAGCCTGCTTTACTTGACCCAGACCAGCCAGATCGCAGCCACCGGCTACCACATCCGCGAGCTGGAGAGGCAGAAAGAGAAGCTGGTCCGAGAAAACCAGGAACTGCGCTACCGGATCGGTAAGCTGGACTCCCTGAAGCGGATCGAGGAGCGAGCTGTCCAGTTGGGTTTCAAACCGGTGGCGAAGGGTGACTACCTGCCCGTGGCAGCAAATCTCCAGCTTTCGGCCGGCGTGCCGGTCCCCCGGCCTTCGCCCGCGGCGAGCGGTGGCCCCCTGGCTCGCTTGGAGCCAGCGGAGCCCTCCGGCGTCGCCAGGCTCTGGGACAGGTTTCTAGGGGCCCTGGCCAACTTTGGCAAAAAGCAAGATCTCCCTATCACTATGGGCCACTGATCCAACGATCCAGGGTAGAGTGGTTTTCCCCTCTACCCCTTATTTTTCTCTCCGGGGTGTTGGTAAACCAGTTGGCATTTACAGTCTAGAGGCTACGCTTATTTACTTACTTTACCAACATCCTCTTCTCTCCGAGGGGAGGGCTAAAGCCCATGATGGTGCGTGAACTCATGCCAGATGGGACGCTGGTTTCTTTGCCGGGAACGTTAGGCTCTGGAGCAAAGGCCAGCATTGCCTTGAAGGTGGTGGTGGGGGGCCCCTTCAACGCCGGCAAGAGCCAGTTCATCCGCACGGTCAGCGACAAGGCCCCTTTGTTCACCGAGGCCAGGGTTACCGACGGCTTCCGGGCGATTAAGAAACGCACCACAGTGGCCATGGACTTCGGGGTCGTCAGGCTCAGCGACCGGGTATCGCTTTACCTCTTCGGCACCCCGGGCCAGAGCCGGTTCGATTTCATGTGGGAGATCCTGGGCAAGGAGATGGACGGGTACGTCCTATTGGCTGATAGCTCCCGCCCGGAGGACCTGGCCCAGATGCGCGAGATCCTCAGAACTTTCGATTCCCGGTACCGGGTGCCGTTTGTGGTGGTGGCGAACAAGCAGGATAGCCCCCGAGCCATGAGGCCGGAGGAGGTCCGGCGGCAATTGGGGTTGGGCCCCGCGGCGGCGGTATTGCCCTGTGTGGCCACGGATCGCGAAAGCGTGAAGCGGGTGCTGGCGACCCTCTCACGTTCCATCCTTTCCTCCACGGCTTAGAGACGTATGGAGATTTTTCACCGCAAAGGCGCAAAGGACACTATAAAAATTTCTTTGCCCTCTTTGCGTCCTTCGCGGTCGTTCACCGCAGAGCCCGCTGAGAGCGCAGAGATAAAAGAAAGATCTTTGCGAGCTCTGC
>DYIS01000101.1:974-8813 GCA_020723545.1 Ktedonobacter racemifer | reverse complement strand
CACCGTAGCGCAGGGCGATGAGCTGCCCGAGCCCGCAGGGCTCGAAACGAGAGGGCATCAAGAACATGTCACAGCCGGCGTAGATGCGCTGGGCCAGGGCCGCGTCAAAGGTCAGGAATACGCTGGCCTTGGTCGGGTACTTTTCGGCCATCCGCCGGAATACTTCGTGGTAATGCTGGTCTCCGGTTCCCAGCAACACGAACTGCACCTCCAACTCGGTCATGAGCGGATCGATGATGGGCTCTAGCAGGTCAAACCCCTTCTGGTCGGCCAGACGGGAGACCACACCGATCAATGGTATTTCGGCATCCACCTTCAGGCCGCATTCCTTCTGTAATGCCAATCGGTTTTCAACCTTCTTGTCCAGGGTGGAGACGTCGTAGTGCTGGGCGATGTTAGGGTCGGTGGCCGGGTTGTATTGTTCGTGATCGATGCCGTTCAAGATGCCGAAGAGGCGTCCCTTGCGGTAGCGCAGGACGGAGTCCAGGCCTTCGCCGAAGTCCGGCGTCAGTATCTCCCGGGCATAGGTCTCGCTCACCGTGTTCAGGGCATCGGCGTACAGGATGCCCTGGCTCATCAGGTCCACCTGTCCGCCGCCCATCCCCAATTGCGGCTGCAGGAAACCGGTGCTTCCCAGGCCGGCCACAGCCAATATGCGGGGGTCGAAGATCCCCTGATAGGCCAGGTTGTGGATGGTGAAGACCGAGGCGGCCCTAGCGAAGAAGTGGTCACCGTCGTAGATGGTCTTGAGCCAGTTCGGGATGATGGCGGTGTGCCAATCGTTGCAGTGAACGATGTCGGGCAGCCAGTCCAGGGCTCGGGCAGCCTCCAGCGCAGCCCGGCAGAAGAAGATGAAGCGCTCGCCGTCGTCCGGATAGCCGTAGATCGCCTCGCGAGCGAAGTATTTGTCCGATTCCACCATATAGACCGGGACACCCTGGCCGATGGTGGCCGATTTCAGCGCCGCCTTCTCGCTGCGCCCCTCCACGGGCACAGGGTATTCTTCCAGGAGCGGGGCAATGGCGTATTTCACCTCATCGATGCGGCCATAGCGCGGCATGATCACCCGCACATCGTGTCCCAGGGCGGCCAGGGCCTTGGGAAGGGCGCCGGCCACGTCCGCCAGGCCACCCACCTTGGCAAACGGGGCCACTTCTGCGGAGACGAACAGGATTCGTAGCCTTTCGCTCATGGTGAGACCTCCACCCGCATCAAGTCTTGCGCCAGGATTAGCTCGCCACCAAAGGTGCGACGGCATTGGGCGGCGATGTCGTACTCGTCACACAGTGGGTAAAAGTGCGTCAACACCAGCCTTTTGGCCCCGGCCAGGGCCGCCACCTCCCCCGCCTGGCCTGGTGTGAGATGGCCTTCAACCCCCAGGCCATCGGGGTAGGAGGATTCCAGCACCAGCAAATCAGCACCTTTGCTGAGCTCTATCAGCTCTGGGCACATCTTCGTGTCCCCTGAATACACGATGGCCTTTCCTCCAACCTCCAGACGATAGGCGATGCTGGCGTCGGTATGTGCGGTGGGCCTGGCGGATACCTCCCAGTCGGACTGTCGCAGCCGGCCAGGCATGAGTTCATGGACTCTCAGGTCATAGCGCTCAGGCTGGCACCACGGATAGAGGGCCAACAAGTGCCGGACAAAACGTCCAAAGCCCTTGGGTCCCACCAGGTGCAGGGGCCGCTCCCGCGCATACCCTGGTGTGGACTTCAAGGCGAAGAGCAGCGGCCCCAGGTCCGCAGTATGGTCGTTGTGGGTGTGGGAGTAGAAGACGTAGTTGAGATCTTGATAGGCTATGCCAGCTCTTAGCAGACGTTCTAGAGTGCCACTCCCGCTGTCGAACAGGAGTGGCTCCGAGTCCACCATGACCACCATGCCAGGGGCGCCGCGTCTCAGGCTCGGCACCCCGGTGCCTGAGCCCAAGATGATGACCTCGATCATCTCTCTAACCGACTGCCTTCGCTGATGGGCCTAATGGATATTGCGTCGACCATCCATTGTTTAGGTCTTGACCATGATCTTTCCGTCCTGCCGCGAGGCGGACTGGGCGATGGCACTCACCACCTGGTCCAGGTTGTAGCGGGCGGTGATGATCCTGGTCATGTCGATGAGTCCGGAGGCCATGAGCCGGATCACCGAGGGAAACGTGCCGTTTCCGGAGTGGCCCTGGGCGCCGAACACCTGGCTGTGGCGGACCTGGAAGGTCTCCAGGTACATGGGCACCCGCTCGGCCGCACGCCCGATCTGGACGATCTTGCCGTTGATGGCCAGCGATTTCTCCATCTCCGGCAGCACCAGGGTAGGGGCACCAGCGGCTTCCACTTGCATCTCAGCACCTTCGCCGGCGGTGATCTCCATGACCTTGGCGCCAGGGGAGACCTCCCGGGGATCGAAGACGTAGTCCGCTCCGATGGCCTTGGCCAGTTCCCGGCGCTGAGCCGAGATCTCGAAGGCGATGACCTTAGCCGCCCCAGCGGCTTTACATAACGCAATAGAGGCCAGGCCGATGGGACCGGCGCCATAGACCGCGGCGTAGGCCCCTGGCTTAAAGCCCCCGGCGCGCTGGAAGATACCGTTATAGGCCACGCTGGTGGGCTCCACCAGGGCCCCCGCCTCGTAGACCCTGTCCTCGGTCCCGTAAACCTCGAGGAGGTCGTTGATCTTCCAACAGTACTTGGCGCCGATGGCCAGGTACTCGGCAAAGGCCCCGTTGATGGTGAAGCCGGTCTCCTCCAGGCGCTGGCACTGGTTGGGGAAGCCATTGCGGCAGGGGATGCACTCGCCGCACCAAATCATCTCCTCGGCAGTGACCATGTCGCCGACCTTGAAGTCGGTTACAGCGCCGCCTACCTCCACGATCTGGCCGGAAAACTCGTGGCCGGTGATCACCGGGAACTTGGTGAGGCCCGGGTACATGATGTAGTTGTCTTTGTCGGTCTCATAGAAATGCATGTCCGAGCCGCACACGCCACAGGCCTTTACCCGGAGCAGCACCCGATCAGGTTTGACTTGAGGCTTGGGGATCTCCTGGACCTTTAGCTCCGGGTAGCGCCACACGGAGTTGCCGGTGATGGCTTTGCCAGTGGCCTTTTCGAATTCGGAAAGCACATAATCCTGGCGTGGCTCCCACTTAGCTCTGAGCATTAGACCCTTCATCTTTACTCCTCCTTGAGTTCGTTTTTGGAGATGTTCATGATTTCGCCGGCGAACAGGATTCGCGGATGACCAGCCTGGGCTCTAAAACGTTATTGCTGACCGATTCCACCCCGGATTGTAAGTCCAACAGCATCCTCATGGCAATGGCGCCCAGATCATATTTGCGTTGCTCGATGGTGGTGAGAGGAGGCTCGGAGTAGGCGGCGAAGAGGAGATCATCATACCCCATGACCGAGACGAGATCGGGCACGCTTTTCCCGGCGATTCTCAGGGCCTTTAAGGCGCCGATAGCGGTCAGGTCATTGTAACAGAAGACGGCAGTGAGAGAAGGGCAATTAGTTAGAAGCTGGTTCATGCCGCTCAATCCGCCATCCGGCCGGGCATTGCCTGGTGCCAAAAAGCTCGAATCGAACGGCAGCCCGTGTTTGCGCAGGGCCTGGCGGTATCCGGTCAGGCGATCGTGGTTGGACTTGGCATCGGCTAGGCCAGCAATGTAGCCGATGCGCCGGTGGCCGAGCCGGATCAGATACTCGGTGGCCATTTCGCCCCCGGCCACGTCGTCGGTGCCGATAGAGTAGACATAAGCACCAGTCTTCTCGTTGTTCACCAGCACCACCGGGACCTTCGTTTTTTCCAAAAGCCCCAGATATAGATCGCCCACGCGGGAGGAGGCAACGATGATGCCATCCACCCTTTTTTCCTGAAAGAGACGTATGGTGGCCATCTCGCGCTCGGGGTCCGCGTTGGAGTCGCAGAGGATGACCCCATAGTCGTTTTCGATGGCCACATCCTCCACGCCGCGGACGATGTCGGCAAAGAAGGGGTCGGCGATGGTGGTTATCACCAGCCCTACGGTTCGGGTCCGCTTCGTTACCAGGCTTCGAGCTGGGATGTTCGGCGAGTAGCCCAACTCCTCCAGAGCCTCCTGCACCCTGGCTCGGGTGGTGGCGTCCACCTTGGGGCTTTTATGCAAGACGCGGGAGACCGTGGCCGTGGAAACCCCGGCTTTCCTGGCTACATCGACGATGGTGACCGGCACTTTAGCCTCTCGGGACATTAGCTCGGCAAGTCCTGAGCACGGGTCGTGGTGTAAACGTTTACACCGGCAATTGTAGCATCATCATGCCATCGCTGTCAAGCATCGCTCCTGACAACCAATGGCCAGAGCTGAGTGAATGAGGATCCTGGAGTTTTATGGGCCAGGCCGTGCCAGGCAGGAGATAGACGACCTAACCTCCATTCGATCATGTGGATTCAACCTTCCAGCGGATATATCTGCACCTTTTCCCGGGGAACGACCACCTTGACCCGGCGGAAAGGGCTGCTCTCCGGGCTATCCACCATCACTAATTCCGTGCCGATCTTGACGAAATGCCGGAAGGCGGAACCCACGAAGAGCGTCTCCTCCACCTCACCCTGGAAGACCACGACATTTCCCTGTACCTGAGCCTCCTCCCCAGCCAGACGGGCCTCATCGGCCCGAAAAACCACCGTCGCTTTCCCCTCGGCAGCGGTTGCACAAGATAACTTGATTCCACCCACGGAAATGGTCTGGTCGGCCCGGCAGAGCTGGCCCGTGAGGACATTGGAGGAGCCCAGAAACTCGGCCACGAAGGCGCTCTGGGGACGGCGATAGATCTCTTGTGGGCTGCCCACCTGGATCACCTTCCCCTTGTCCATCACCACCACGCTGTCGGCTATGGAAAGGGCCTCTTCCTGGTCATGGGTGACATGGATGGTGGTGATGCGCACGCGCTTCTGCAGGCGCCGGATCTCCACTCGCACCCGCTGTCGGACCTTGGCGTCCAGGTTGGAAAGAGGCTCGTCCAGCAGAAGCACCTTCGGTTGCACTACCAGGGCCCGGGCCAGGGCCACCCGCTGCTGCTGGCCGCCGGATAATTCCGGCGGTTTGCGAGATTCAATGCCCTCTACCCCCAGAATGTCTACCATCTCCACCAGCTCCAGGGCATCCATCACCCGACGCCGGACCTCGCTAGCGGGGACCTTCTTCAGTTTCAAGCCGTAGGCCACGTTGTCGAAGACGGTCATGTGGGGCCAAAGGGCATAGTTTTGAAAGACCATGGCCGTATCTCGCTCCTGGGGCGGAAGTTCAGTGACGTCCCGGCCATCGAAGCAGATGCGCCCTGAGTCCACCTTGATGAAGCCGGCAATACTACGCAAGAGGGTCGTTTTCCCGCAGCCAGAGGGGCCCAGGATGGCGGTGAGGGCGCCAGGTTCTAGTTCCAGGGTAGTCTCATGGAGCGCTCGTACTTTTCCGTAGGACTTTGAGACATTGTCCAGGGCGACCTTGACCACGGGCTATATCCTCCCGAACATAGAGAGATACTCTGCCTTCAAGTAGCGCTCCAGGAGGACCAAGAGCACCATGCCCGGGATCATCAGCAGTAGCGCAGTGATGGAGGCCACTTGCAGTTCGTAGCCCATGCTGGCATTGTACATGAACACCGGCAAAGTGACAACGAAGGGAGCGCCGATGAGTAGCGTGCCAGTGAATTCATCCAGGGAATACAGGAAGACCAACAGGGAGCTGGCCACGATGCCGGGCACGGCCAGGGGCAGGGCAATGGAAAGGAAGGCTCTAATGCGGGAGGCCCCGAGATTAATGGCGGCCTCTTCCATCTCCACCGGGATGGACTTAAACACCGCGGTCATGATCCACACCGCATATACCAGCGAGCCGACCATGTGGATGAGCACCACTCCGGGGATGGTAGCTCCCAGGTCAAACTTGTACAAGAGCACTGCGGCGTTGGCGAAGACAGGAAGCTGGGGAAATGCCTGGGGCAAGAGGAATAGCATCATGATAACACTCTTAAAGAGCACATCGAAGCGGGCCAGGGCATAGCCCACCGGCACGGTGCACAGCAGGGTGAGCATCGTCACCACCGTGGCAATGAAGAAACCCAACTGCAAAGAACGCATCAGGTCGCTCCCCAACACCCGCCCCCAGTAGAAAAGCCCAACCTGTTGCGGAAGGGCATAGGGCCAATACCACTTCTCCGCCACCGACCAGATCGCCAGGCTGCTCAGAGGGCCAAAGATTATGAATAAGACCAGGGCCAGGAAAGCGATCTTCACCGTGGCTCTGCCCATGGCTCCCGGGTCGACCTTCATTTTCTTGGCCTTTACTTTCTGGTGACGGTGCGCAGGTAATAGATGGCGGCGCCGCTGGCCAGGAGGTACGAGACCACGCCCAGGGCATTGGCCGCCCCGTAGTCCCCCTGGTAGGTGATCCGGTAATAGACGTCAATCATGGTCATTTGGGCGCCTTTCCCGCCGCCGATCATCAATGGGATGGAAAAAGACGCCAGCATCGAGGTAAACATAAGCACTGAGGCCACCGCCAGGGAGGAGGCCGACATGGGCAAAAGCACGTCCAGGGTCTGGCGAATGGCACCGGCGCCGAAGTTCCGCGCCGCTTCGAGGTAGGTCTCGTGGACGGAACGGAAAGCGCCCAAAATCAACAAGACCGCCATGGCCATGTTCTTCCAGGCCAAGGCCAAGGATATGCCAAGCCAGCTATAGGCCAGGGAAGGCGGGTTATCCAGGTTGATCAGCCCGATCTGGGCCACCATCGAGTTCAAGATGCCGTGAGGAGCCAGGAAGACGCGCATGGCGTGGCCCACCACGACAAATGGGACAAAGAGCGGTATCTTGAAGAGGAATTCCACGAGCTTGTTCCCGTACACCCTCAGATAACCACAGAGCAATATCCCAATGAACAAGACGATGGCCAGGCTGAACGCCGCTATGCCCACCGTGTAGAGCACGTCCTTGGTGTAGAGGCGCGCCACCAAGGCGTAGTTGTCCAGGGTCAATTGCCCACTCTTGCTTTGGAAGCTCCCGAACGCCGAATATAGAAATGGCGCGAAAAAGAGCACGAGCACGATGCCGACCGTGGGCACGGCGAAGGTGAACCAGAAGGCATTTTCCAGTCTGCGCATGGGTCGCTCCAAGGGCGGTGATGAGCGGTGAGTCAACGAGTGATGAGAGATCGGGTCCCCGATCACTCACCGCTGATTGCCGGATTCACTCGTCACTCACCACTCATCACTCATCACCAGGTCATTTCATCGCATCTTCGTAGGCGGTGAGCAGGTCCTTGAAGTAATCGGTGAGCGGGAATACCAGGCCCTTCTTGGCCAGGTCCTCGGGGGTCACCCCCTTGAAGAGTTTGTCCTGGCCTTCCTTGGAGACCTTGGGCAGTACCTCCTTGGCGTCGATGCCCGGGTACCATCCGTTCCGTTCCACGATGACCTTGGCCTGTTGCTCTGGACTGGCGATCATCTCAATGAACTTCTGAGCCATGTCCTTATTGGCGGCCTCTTTGGGAATGACCAGGTACATGGGCTGGCCGGGCATGCCTGGGTCAGGCAGCGTCACCTGGATGTTGGGGTCCATACGGCCCTCGTTCTTCCAAAGGACGAACATGTCCACCCATACGGAACCCATGTAGATCTCGCCGCGGTTCAACATGTCCAGGGTGGCGGCGTTGCCCGCGGTGATGGTGGCCACCTCGTTGAAAGCCTTAAGCTCTTTCATGACGGCGGGCCATGGGGCCTCATTGGCCTTGTCGTACGGACCCCTGGCATAGACGTCGTACTTGCCGGTCTTCCAGTAGGTCCAGGCCGCCACGAAGGCCTGGCCGCTCATTCC
>DYIS01000101.1:0-964 GCA_020723545.1 Ktedonobacter racemifer | reverse complement strand
CTTGATCCCGTTGTAACCGAACTTCTTGGGATTGGCCTTGGCCCAGGCCACCAGTTCTTCGAAGTTCTTGGGCGGGGTTGGCACGTACTTGGGGTTGTAGGCGATGGCCGTCTGGGAATGGAACATGGGGATGACGTAGCCCTCCACGTTGGTCCCCAGGGCGTTCTTGGCATCGAAGGCTACCACGTACTTGGCCACCGTCGTCTTGGGAACGTACTGGAGCAGAAGTCCGTCCTTGAGCATTTCGGCCATGATGCTCTGGTGGATCACCCCTACATCGATGTCCCAGCTCTTCTTGCCGGCGCTGCTCTGGGCCTTCAGTTTGTCGTAGATGGAGCGGCTGCCCGGGTCGCCAGGGCCGGTGCCCACCGTGTTAACGGTGACGTTGGGGTATTTCTTCACGAACTCCGGGCCGAAGACGTTCTTCTGCAGTTCGATCATGTTGGTGTCGCCAGCAGTAGCTACGTTCAGCGTGACCTGTGCGCTGGGGCCACATCCCGCGAGCCCTGCACCGAGCACGCCGAGGATCGTGGCCAGGGACAAGAAAGCGAAAGCCTTTCTCATTTTGGTTCTCCTCTTGAACTTCAAGGTTCAACCACTTGAGCTCTGCAAGCTCTATCGGTCGTCCAACTCTCACCTCCCTAAAGCGTGTTTTGCCGCGATGTCCACCGGGCAAGGCCAGAAGACCACCTGGGCATGACCGCCGAGGCTACTCCGGCGTTATCACGACCTTGATGGCCAGGCCCTGGCGCAAAGCTTCCAGGCCCTCTACGAGGCGCGAAAGCGGCAGGCGATGGGTGATCAGGGCCGAGGGCTTCACAACCCCGCTTTCCAGCATCTTGATGGCCCGGGGAAAGGTGTTGATGCCAATAAAGGTGCCATAGATAGTGAGTTCGTTGCGAGTAATGCTATACTGGCTGACCGCCGGATGCGCCTGCTGGTTCATCCCGAAGAGCACCACTTT
>DYIS01000100.1:8625-8867 GCA_020723545.1 Ktedonobacter racemifer | reverse complement strand
GGCCTGGGCCACCTGACGGGCAGCCTGGAGGTGGGAAAGAGGGCGGACCTGATCCTCTTGGACCTGCCTGATTATCGACACCTGGCCTACCGGTTCGGCACCAATTTGGTCAAAGCGGTCTTCAAAAAAGGTAGCCTGGTCAGCGGCGCGGCACCTTGACGAAATGGCGCAAAGAGGGTATGATTTGTGCAATACAAAACAAGTTCTTTACCAGGGGTAGAAGCCCAACCGCGTTGGGCGGC
>DYIS01000100.1:0-8615 GCA_020723545.1 Ktedonobacter racemifer | reverse complement strand
TCCCCGTTAACGGGGAGGGTGAGGGAGGGGATTGGCCTAATACCCTGGTAAAGAAATTTGCCTTTTCCCAATACCCTCTCGGCGTGAAAGGAGGTGGTGAGAGCGCAGTAACCGGGTGGCTCAGTTTCTTTACTCGTATAAGGAGGGAGAGAAATGTTCAGAGGCAAGGTACTTTGGACACTACTGGCGGCCTTGACGTTAGTTGCTACGTTAGTCGCGGCCTGCGGCCCCACACCAACCCCGGTGCCGCCCACCCCAACGCCGGTGGCGAAGCCGACCATCCCACCGCCCACCGCCACGCCTGCGCCCACTGCTCCGCCTAAGATGAAGGTGGCCTTCATCTACGTGGGCCCCATCGGCGATGCCGGCTGGACCTGGGCCCACGACCAGGGCCGCCTGTACCTGGAGAAACAATTGCCCTACGTGGAAACCACGTACATCGAGAATGTCCCCGAGGGCGCCGACGCCGAGCGGGTCATCCGGGACTTCGCCCAGAAGGGGTACCAGGTGATCTTCACCACCAGCTTTGGCTACATGGACCCCACCATCAACGTGGCCAAGGACTTCCCCAAGGTGACCTTCATGCACTGCTCCGGCTACAAGACGGCGGCCAATTCGGGAACGTATTTCGGCAAGATCGAGGAGCCACGCTACGTCTCCGGCCTGATCGCCGGAAAGATGACCAAGTCCAACATCCTGGGCTACGTGGCCGCCTATCCCATTCCGGAGGTCATCCGGGGGATCAACGCCTTCACCCTGGGCGTCCGGGCAGTGAACCCCAAGGCTCAGGTACGGGTGGTCTGGACCAATACCTGGTATGACCCGGCCAAGGAACGCACGGCGGCCGAGGGCCTGCTAGACCTAGGCGCCGACGTCATCGCTCAACACCAGGACACCCCTGGTCCCCAGCAGGCCGCTGAGGCCCGGGGGAAGTACGGCGTGGGCTACGATGCCGACATGAGCAAGTTCGCCCCCAAGGCGGTGCTCACCAGCCCCATCTGGAACTGGGGCGTCTACTACGTGGATGCCGTGAAGCGGGTGAAGGAAGGCACCTGGAAGACCGAGCAGTACTGGGGCGGCTGGAAGGACGGCATCGTGGACCTGGCACCCATCGCGGCCTTCGTGCCGGCCGAGGTGAAGAAACTGGCTGAGAACAAGGTCGCGGAGTTCAAGACCGGTAAGGCCACCATCTTCACCGTCTTCTCTGGGCCTCTCAAGGATCAAACCGGCAAAGTCGTGGTCCCTGAAGGCAAATCCATGACCGGGGACGAGCTTCTCAACATGACGTGGTTCGTGGAAGGCGTCGTAGGGACTATCCCGAAATAGGCATAGCACACAGGCTGAGCGGGTTGTGGCGGATGACATCCCATCCGTCACAACCCATTTGTTTACCCTTGTTAACTATGATCCCCTGGCCCCAAGAACGCTTAGAGGTAAAACGTGACTTCAGCGGTTCCCTCGGTGCAGATGCTGGTGATAACCAAGCGCTTCCCCGGCGTCCTGGCCAACGACCACATCGATTTCTCCGCCAACGCTGGCGAGATCCACGCCCTGCTGGGGGAGAACGGCGCCGGGAAATCAACCTTGATGAACATCCTTTCCGGGCTGTATCATCCGGACCAGGGTGACATTCACATTCATGGCCGAAGGGTTGCCCTGCGTTCGCCCCGGGATGCGATCTCCCTGGGGATAGGGATGGTCCATCAACACTTCATGTTGGTGGAGCCCCACACCGTGGCCGAAAACGTGACCCTGGGCCTGGACGAGCCCCGTTTTCTCCTGAATTCGGGGCAGATCGAGCAGAAGATCGCCGCGCTCTCCGAGAAGTACGGGCTCAAGGTAGATCCCGAGGCCAGGATATGGCAGTTGTCCGTGGGCGAGCAGCAGCGCGTTGAGATCATCAAGATGCTCTATCGCAACGCGGACATCCTGATCCTGGACGAGCCCACGGCCGTGCTCACCCCTCAAGAGGCCAGGGAGCTTTTCGCCACCTTGAAACGCATGGCCGCGGAGGGGCACACCATAATCTTCATCACCCACAAGCTAGACGAGGTCATGGCCATCTCCGACCGCATCACGGTCCTGCGCAAGGGCCGGGTGGTTTCCACCGTTTTTACTTCTGCGACCAGTAAACAAGAGCTAGCCCGCATGATGGTAGGCCGAGAGGTGTTCTTCCAGGTGACCAAAAGCCCCTGGCGGGGCGGGCAGGCCGTGCTCCGGGTGGAGGCGGCGCGAGCCCTGAGCGACAAGGGCCTGCCAGCGCTAAAGGGCGTCTCTTTCGCGGTGCATGAAGGGGAGATCCTGGGCGTGGCCGGGGTGGCCGGCAACGGCCAACGGGAGCTGGCCGAGGCCATCACCGGACTAAGGCCTCTCACCTCCGGGGAGGTGTACCTTTGCGACCGGCGGATCACGAATCAGAATCCTCGGCAGATCCTCGACCAAAAGGTAAGCCATATCCCGGAGGATCGGTTGGGCATGGGGCTGATCCCAAATCTGAGCCTCTCGGACAATCTCATCTTGAAGGGATATTTTGCACCCCCTCTGGGCAGGGGGCCGTTCCTGGACCAAAAGGCCATAGACGCACACTGCCGGGAGTTGATCTCACGCTTCGAGGTAATGGCCCCGGGCCCGGATTCGTCGGTGAAACTCCTCTCCGGTGGCAATCTCCAGCGGCTGCTCCTGGCCCGGGAGATCAGTTGCTGTCCCCGGCTGATGGTGGCGGTGCATCCCACCCGCGGCCTGGACGTAGGGGCCACGGAGGCGGTCCATAAGATGCTGCTCGAGCAACGCGAGGAAGGGGCAGCCATCCTGTTGATCTCGGAAGACCTGGACGAGCTTTTGTCTTTGAGTGACCGGGTGGCGGTCTTGTACGAGGGAGAGATCATGGGCATCGTGCCGGCCCAGGGTGCCCAGGTGGAGGAGATCGGGCTGATGATGGCCGGGACCAAGAGGGCCCGGCCGGCGGAGGTGGCAGCGTGATGAAGCTGACCCTGCGCCTTGAGCGCCGCCTGACCCCCTCCCGCGCGCTCGGCTTCCTGATCCCGGTTTTCTCCATCGTGTTGGCGCTGTGCTTCGGGGCGGTATTATTGGCCGCCGTCGGGAAAAACCCCGGCGTGGTCTACCAGAAGATGTTCAGCGGCGCTTTCGGCAGCAGATTCGGCCTGACCGAGACCGTGGTCAAGGCTATCCCGCTGATGCTGTCTGGGCTGGGGGTGGCGGTGGCATTCCGGATGCTACTTTGGAACATCGGCGCCGAAGGGCAACTACAGATCGGCGCCTTCGCCGCCGCTGGCGTTGCTCTGGCCTTCCCCCAGGCCCCGGCCGTGGTCATCATCCCCGCCATGATGCTGGCTGGTTTCCTGGGCGGAGCCCTCTGGGCCTCGATCCCTGCGGCCCTGAAGGCCAAGCTGCAGGTCAACGAGATCATCACCAGCCTGATGCTGAACTACGTGGCCATATATTGGGTGGAGTACCTGGTCTATGGCCCCTGGAGGAACCCCAAGGGCTATGGGTTTCCCGGGACCGCCCCCTTCTCGCCGGCGGCCGAGTTGCCGCGCCTGGGCACCAGCCGGGTGCATCTGGGACTCCTCTTTGGCCTGGTGGCAGCACTCTGCCTGTATTTCATCTTGAGGCGCACCAAGTGGGGCTACGAGATCAGGGTCATCGGCGAGAACCCCACCGCGGCCCGGTATGCGGGGATCAGCCTGACCAGGAACATCCTCATGGTCATGGCCTTGAGCGGTGGCCTGGCTGGCCTGGCCGGGATGTCCGAGGTGTCGGGTATCATCCATGCCCTGCAACGCGGCATCTCGCCGGGGTACGGCTACACCGCCATCATCGTGGCCTGGCTGGCCAAGCTCAACCCGTGGGCCATCGTGGTGGTGTCCTTCCTGTTCGCCGGCCTGTTAGTGGGAGGCGATCAGTTGCAGATCTCCATGGGTCTGCCGGCAGCCATGTCCAATATCCTGCAGGGCGCGGTGCTCTTCTTCATCCTGGGAGGTGAGATCCTCGTTCGTAACCGGATCTCCTTAACCTGGGAGAAATAGTCGGGGGTCAGGCAACTTTGCCTCACGGGGCGCGATTCCTTTATCTGGTAAAGGACGAATGCAAGACACCCTGATACTAATCCTGCTGATCCTGGCGGGGGCCATTCGCGCGGGGACGCCGCTTCTCTTCGCCACACTGGGCGAGATCTTCGCTGAACGGGCGGGGGTCCTGAACCTGGGCGTGGAGGGCATGATGATCATGGGGGCTCTCTCCGGCTTCATGGTGACGGTGCGCACAGGCAACGCCTGGACGGGCCTCCTGGCAGCCATCCTGGTGGGTGGGTCGATCGGCCTGATCCATGCCGTGCTGTCCATCACCTTGAGGGCCAACCAGGTGGTCAGTGGGCTGGCACTGACCATCTTCGGCACGGGCCTCTCCAGCTTCCTGGGCCAGAAGCTGGTGGGTGTCCCGGCGCCGGACACCTTCCGGGTGGTTCGCATACCGGTGTTGGGCGAACTCCCGGTGCTGGGGCCGCTGGTCTTTCAGCACGATATTCTGGTGTATCTCTCTTTCCTTCTGGCTCCTCTGGCGTGGTTTTTGATGTTCAAGACCAGGCCGGGGTTGCACCTGAGGGCGGTGGGCGAGAGCCCGGCCACGGCGGATGCCATGGGGGTCAGCGTGGTCGGCCTGCGCTACCTATACGTCTTCCTGGGCGGGATGCTGGCCGGCCTGGGTGGGGCTTACATCTCCCTGGCACTGACGCCGGGATGGGCCGACGGCATGACCGCTGGGCGCGGCTGGATCGCCATCGCCCTGGTGATCTTCGCCACCTGGAGCCCAGCCAGGGCCATGGTTGGCGCTTATCTCTTCGGTGGGGTGGAGGCGGCGCAGTTCCGCATCCAGGGTACTGGGACCCAGGTGCCCTCGTTCTTTCTCAATATGACCCCTTACATCTTCACCATCATTGTGCTGGTGATCGCCACCCAGGAGACCGTGCGCCGCCGCATCGGAGCCCCGGCGGCCCTGGGGCTCCCGTACGAACGAGAGGAACGGGGATAAGGATCGGCCATGCAACGCAAGGAGTTCTACAGCCGATTGATCGGGGAGGTCCGGCAGGGCGTAGCCGAGGCGTGGAAAGGGTTCGAAACCGACGGGTTCGGTTACCTGATCAAGTTCTATTTCGACGATCCCGCCATCCACTACGAGGTGAGCCAACACGAGCGCCTGGGGCGTTGCGAAGTGGGGCTACACTTTGAAGCTGATCGAGAGACCAACGCTTCGCTCCTGCGCTATTTCGACGACCTGGCCATCGACCTGAAAATCGAATTGGGGGCTGGCCTGGAGGTGGAGCAATGGACGAAGTCGTGGGCCCGCGTCTACGAGCTCCTGCCATGTAAATCGCTGGATGAAGCCACGTTGGAGCTGGTCTCGCAGAAGCTGGTCAAGATGATCAACTACTTGCAGCCGTTGTTAGAGGAGTGGCGTGCCCGCGGTAGACATTCGTGAAACACGGTGGGAACAAAAGCCTGATTCTCGACGTCTATAACCAGGTGCCATAAAACCCACATTTAGAGGAGGCGTGCGACAGTGAAGAGCACTACTAAGGCGATCACCGCTCTTTTGAGCATCGCAGCCCTGGCAGCGGCGGTGGTCGTCGGCCTGAGCCTGGGCAGCGTTAGCCGAACCAGCACGGTTGCCGCTCAAACGCCGGTTCCCAGGACCATTACGGTGGTAGCCGATGGGGAGGTCAGGGGCCAACCGGATGTGGCTTACCTCTCCCTGGGTGTGCAGACCAGTGGCCCCACGGCCAAGGAGGCCATGGAGGAGAACAGCCGCTTGATGAACGCGGTGCTGGCCAAGCTAGAAGCCCTGGGGATGCCCAAGAAAGACGTCCAGACCATGGGCCTGAGCCTTTACCCCATCTACGCCCCTCCCAAGGGCGGGGAGATGGTCAAGGCCGAGCAGGTCTCGGGGTATCGGGCCGCCAACAGCCTCAACGTCACCATCAGCGACGTAAATAGGGCCGCCGAGGTCCTGGATGGAGCCTTGACCGCCGGCGCCAATACCGCCGGAGGGGTGCGCTTCGCCATCAAGGACGACGCGAAGCTACGAAATCAGGCCCTGGAGGAGGCGGTGAAGGCCGCCAGGCCTAAAGCTGAGATCATCGCCAAGGCCCTGGGGGTGAAGGTCACCGGGGTGGCCTCTATGTCGGAGGTGTCCTACGGGGAGCCCATACCCCGTTTGGCCATGGCCGCCGGTAAGGGAGGGGCCCCCATCGAGCCCGGTGAGCTAACCATCGGCGTCAGAGTCACGGTCTCTTTCGATTTCCAATAAATCGTGCATCCAATGCCCAGACTCCCGGTGTCTGGCAGACACCGGGAGTCTCCCCCTTCGTTCTATCGCAGGTTGATCTTGCCCAACTCGATCAGGCCGGAAGGCAATGGCTTTGGCGAGCCCGTAGCCTTTAAGACCTGTCTAGAGGAGGCATCGATGAGCCCCAAGAGCAGCCGGTATTGCCCCGGCCGCAAACCCGATAGCACAAGCCGATGTTGGTCCCTGACTATCTCCCCCGCCCCCCACATCTTCGTAGGATAGCTGCCGTCCGCTGGCCCGACCTCGCGCCGGAGCACTATCTGGTCGTTGGCGGCAGTCAGGTAAGTGCCTACCAACAGGTCTCTATCGGCCTTTTTTAGCGCTTGCCAAAACAAGGTCAGATGTAATACGTCATCGGACTTGAAATCGCCCGTCTCCTCGTCTTGCCCCAGGCGTCCCAGGCGGTAACCCAGGAGCTTAAGTTGGCCATCGAAGACCAGGGACGTAGGCCGAGGCACTTCTTTACTAGTAAAGAAAGTGCCTCGGTCAATGCGCACCGGCCCCAGGAGCAAGCGGTCCCCCAGCGGTTGGCCCCGTTCATCGGTGATGGGAAACCTTTGGCCGGATTCCAGGCCGTACATCCCGACCTCGATCTGGTACTCCCCCGGCGGGGTGCCGGGCAGCACCGGGATGCCGTAGTTGTCAGCTATGACCTCCCCCGGCTTCCAGACCGTGGTGATCCTGGCCCCGCCGCCGGGCTCGGCGTCACGCTGGCCCCAGAGGTTGTCCGCCCTATCAATGACATGGGCGAATACCTTGTAGCGGGTGCCTATAGGTTGCCGTGGCTGCCAGTATAGGGTCAAGGGGATGATCTCCCCGGCCCGGACCTCGCCGGCCCAAAGGGTGTAGCCCAAGAGCACGATCCCGTCGCCCAGGCTTACCCCGAGGGGCTTCTGCATCCGCTCCACGGAAGGCTCGGTGGCTACGGCATACAGCGCCAGGCGCACGTTTCCGTACCAGCGGTCCTGGGCCTTGTAACAGCGCGAGTCAAGCCAGCTCTCGATGAAGCGCTTTGGGTCGCTCTCCGCCGTGGCCCAGTAAATGGCCCAGATCCGGCGGGAGGTCTCCACCAGCGACCTGAGCTCCGCCTGGGTCGGTCCCTCCTCCAAGGGCCGCTGCCGGGGAAGGGGATGGCGGGGGAACTCCCCGCGATAATAGTACTCGAAGGTCTCTATCTGGCCCGGCGCATTGAGCAATATGGCATCGCCGGGTCTCCCAAGAGCCTCGATGTACCGGGCGATGCCCCGGTAGTCATCCCGGGCGTACCTGGCATCCCAGTAGTAATTATGGAGGGAAATCCCGCTGGCGACGATCATTCCGCCCAGGGCCAGACCCGCCAAAAGAGGCCCGGCACGGGCTTTCTTTACCAGCAAAGGACAGATGTTCTCGAGGCCCTGTGCTACTATCAGAAAGTAGGCGGGACTGGCCACCAAGAGGAACTTAGAGTCATAAAATGGCCGGCGCAGGGAGAGCAGGTAGAGCGACAACACGGGCACGAAGAGGTACAGGGTTGCAATGAGGTAGCCGTCAGGGGCAGCGATCCTTCTCCCTAAAGGTAGGAGTCCCAAAAGGAGGACAGCGGTGAGGAGCACCACGGCCGGCCACAGGGCCGATGGGTCAGCCGAGCGGCCCAGGCTGAGATCAGCAGCAGCCCTCACCAGAAGGTCTGGCAAGCTAAAAGGCGTGCTGGTGGCCGGCCAAGTGGCCCACTGCTGGCGCATGGCCCCCAGCCAGGGCAGGTAGAGCACGCCGCTGGCCAGGAGAGCGCCCAGCCAGGACAGGATGGAGCGTGTGCGGTCCGCCCCGACCTGGCCCCTCCAGTACCAGCCTACCGCCACCAGGAGCACGGCCAGGGCTTCGGCCAGCACTACGGTGAAGGCGAAATAGTGGGTGTAGAGGGCGGCCGAGGTCACCGCCACGTACGCGACCAGGGTGAGCCAGTTCACCCGCCGGCTTGCCGGACCAGCCTTGGCGCCAAAAGCCACCAGCCATTGGGCGGTCAGGTACACCGAGGCAGCCCCCAGGAGCGCCACCAGGACGTACATGCGGGTTTCCTGGGAGTAGTACACCTGAGAGGGGGAGATGGCCGAAAGAAAGGCGGCCAGGAGGCCGACTCTGGCCCCCGCCAGCCTGCGGCCCAGGGCAAAGGTCACCAGGACCAACAGCACGCCACCCAGGACGGAAAGCGAGCGGACGCCCATCTCGCTGGTGCCGGCCAGGGTGATCCAGGCGCGTAGGAGGAAGTAGTACAGGGG
>DYIS01000099.1:865-8888 GCA_020723545.1 Ktedonobacter racemifer | reverse complement strand
GTCTCCGATACAACATGTAGTGGCAAAACCATTAAGTACGGTTGTAGTACTAGGCCTCACCGGCCGGGTTCGAGCCGCTCACAAAAGACGGGTTTTGTCGTCAATGGCGAACAAAAGGTTGGCCAATTATGGAGTTAGGCGACATCGACCTTCACGAAGTCAGGCAGCGACGAGTGGAGATCTAAATGGAACCTTTCGATTCGAAGACTTTGGAGATCGTTCGACGCCTGAAACCGAGAGAGGTCTTGGATTTCGGCTCTGGTGAGAGTGCAAAATTTGCCAACATGCTTTGCCGGGAATTGGGCGACTTGCATGTATATTGCGTAGATGTAAAACCTGTCAAAGAAACGCCACGCATTTTCTACCTGTCGCACGACCTATTTCTGGAAGAACCATCTTACGGACTCGAGCGCTTCAAAGATCACTTTGACTTGGCCCACTCCGCTTTTGTGTTTCATGAGATTTGTCACGACTATGATCTTGGAGAGAAATTGGGAGGGGTCAATACTCCCGAGGCATCGAGAATTCTTGCCAATCTGTTTCATTGCCTGCACCAAGATGCAACCTTTATACTGACAGACTTCGTTGCTTGCGACTTATACGAGTTCTTGAAGAGGACGCGATATTCTCACATATTGGAATCTGAAGAGCACAAGCGGCTGGTAGGCATAATCTACGATCGCTGCATTGTGGTGGACGCAACGCCAGATGCTGTAGAGTTCGTGGCTGAATCCAGTCAAACGGAATTCGGTCAAGATCCTGGGAAGATTCGTGACCTGATGATGCGTTACTATGTGCGATATGAGCGCCTCCCTTATTCGTTTATTGTTGCAACTGAGGATCCGTTCATCCACCTGCTTCTCCTTTTGAGGAAGTACCGTGATCACCACACCAGATGTACGATAGACGACTACCGACAGGCAGTCGTATGCGCCGGGTTTGAGGTAGTCGAGGAATGGACTCCTGATAACATGGGTTACCAGCTGGTGTGTAGGAAATTGATGGTGAGGGCGAAAAGCAAGCAGGAGCTCAACGGCGCATAACAGGCGGGTTCACGGCTTCGCTCGCTGCGCTTGCTCCGCCCAAACCGCCTGCGGCGGCTTTCTGAACCCGCCGGACGTTATATGAAATTGCGTGATAACTAGTTCAGGGAGAAACAATATGGTGATTTGGATCATCTTGGCGCTCGCTTTTCTGGTACTAATAATTACAATGCTTGGTTATCATCAGGTGAGTTTTCCCCGCCAGCCCGGCCTCGAGGGTTTAGAAAATCCCGAAGCGGTGCAGGCCTATGACCGAATCGGCCGGTGGCCGCAATTCAGATTGTTGCGACGCAGGATCGTATTCGAGTTAAAGAAACACCACCCCAAGGGGAGCATGGTAGACGTTGGCTGCGGTCCGGGCTATCTGGTTGCCGACATAGCAGAGGCACTTCCACACCTGCACGTTATCGGCGTGGATATTGCGGAAGAGATGATTGAGGTAGCGGCTCATAACTTGTCCTCTCTTGGCCTCAGTGAGCAGGTGGAATTTCGGCGGGGAGATGTCCAAAAACTGCCTTTCGCGGATAATGCTGTAGATTTTGTCGTGAGCACATTGTCCTTACATCACTGGTCGGATCCGAAGCAGGCTCTGCAGGAGATCTACCGGGTCCTCAAGCCTGGAGGGCAATTTCTTCTCTTTGATTTAAGAAGGAATGGTCGCCGCTTGTTTTACTGGCTCTTACGCTTCGCTCGAACATTTGTAGTGCCGGTTGCTCTTCGACGTATCAACGAACCGATCGGTTCAGTCTTGTCAAGCTATACACCGGTTGAGTTGGAGGCTCTTCTATCAAGAACACCATTTCAACAATGGAGAATTAAACCGGGACTCGGTTGGATGTTTGTCTGGGGATGCAAAGGTTGACCCCCAACGGCCACTTCATCCAAAGCTGGCTTTGCAGCTCACTGCTTTCGCCCAAATGCTTCGCACTTCGCAAAGCCCGGAGGAAATTGGGGTCAGGTCTTGAAAAGGAAATTGGGGTCAGGTCTTGAAATATTACTTATATTTTCTTATTTTTCAAGACCTGACCCCTTGATGCTTGACCTGGGGAGCTTTACCGGCTACAATGCCCCCACTTGGGTGGGCAGAATTTGTCTGTTGGCTGACCCGTTGTAACAGCTCTGGGCTGGGGCGGAAGTCGTTCGGGTCCTTCGCCTGGTCCCCTCAGTCCCCCGTTGACGGGGGACAGCTCCCCCTCAAGGGGGAGCAGGGGGAAGGCGACACTGCGCGCCGCAAGAACAAGGGTGTCGGTAGCTGGAGTTAGAGATGCTGTAATGTAGGCTAGTTTGCTTATTAACCAATTCCGCTTAAATGGAATGTCAGATGCTTGAGGCTCTGAGGCCACCATTGAGACGCCCAACGCGGTTGGGCTTCTACCCGACGCTTGGGGCGCAGTTGAGCCTCAAGTAGATTCGGGACCATGATGTACAATGGGAGACGGGAAACCCAATCGCCAGTAGAAGGTTACTGCATGGACATTGATCGCTTCCGGAACAGTTCAGCAGGACAGATCATCAGGGTTGGGCAGGGCGAAACGGCCTACTGGGCGTTTGTACCCCACCCGCTGCCACCCGCATTACCTTTGGATGCGGAACTGGTGCGCACACTCTCCGATGCCGACCGCGCTCTGGGTGAACTGGCGGGATTAGGACGCGCCATGCCCAACCCGCATTTGCTTATCGGCCCCTTTCTGCGCCGCGAGGCCGTGCTCTCCTCTTGCATCGAAGGCACGCAGGCGGACATCACCGACCTTTATGCCTACGAAGCCGGACAACTGGCGTTTCCTGGCCTGAAGCCGCCTCCGTCAGAGGCGGACGTGCGCGAGGTGCTGAACTATGTGCGCGCCCTGGAATATGGGTTGGAAAGAGTGAAAACTTTGCCAGTCAGCGTGCGACTGGTCCGCGAACTGCATGAGCGCCTGATGGAAGGAGTACGTGGCGAACAAGCCACTCCTGGCGAATTCCGCCATAGCCAGAACTGGATTGGACGGCCAGGCTGTACTCTAAACGATGCGGATTACGTCCCGCCGCCGGTCCGTGAGATGCACGAGGCACTGGATGCCTTTGAGAAATACCTGTATTCGGAAAACGACCACCCGCCGCTGGTACGGCTGGCGTTCATCCACTACCAGTTCGAGGCAATTCACCCCTTCCTGGATGGCAACGGGCGCATCGGCCGGCTGCTACTCTCGCTCTTGCTGGTGAATTGGAAGCTGTTGCCGCTACCATTGCTTTATCTGAGTGCCTATTTCGAGGGCCACCGGCAGGATTACTATGACTTGCTGTTGGCCGTCAGCGAACGCGCCGCTTGGCATGAATGGCTGGCTTTCTTCCTGCGCGGTGTGGCGGAGCAGGCGTGGGACGCCGTCGTCCGGGCCAAACAATTGCAGGATTTGCAACTAGAGTGGCGGCGGCGACTTCAGGCTACGCCTCGTACTTCGGCCCTGCTCTTACAGCTTGTGGACGAGCTGTTTCAGGCGCCGGTCATTACAGTGCCAGAAGTCCAAAGATTGCTGGGCGTGACCCACCGGTCGGCAAATCAAATGGTCACGCGCCTCGTCAGGGAAAGCATTTTGCATCCCGTTCCGGGGCGGGCGCGTAACCGCCAATTTAGGGCTCAGGAGATCCTGAAGACTCTGGTCGAGGATAAGCAATGAGAGGCAAGTATCACTCCTGCAGCTTATGATACTTTTGTGCCTGAAAGTATCATAAAGGGGCAGAAATGTAACTTAAGTATAATTCTGCATGTTCAAGCCACATCCCAAAGCCCGCCCGTTGAAATCAAGCCCGTCAAGGACCGCTCGATGCTCACCTGGGTGGGCAAACGTCCCTTCGGTCGGGCACTATATGTATGCCGGGACTGTTATCTGCAATCGGACTTCGGCAGGGAAAAGAAATTACTAGCCAGCCCCGAGCCGTTCGGGGCATACGCCTGGTGAGGCTCTGAAACCACCATTGAGACGCCCAACGCGGTTGGGCTTCTACCCGACACAACGTAAAGAAGCTGTCTAAAGAGGGGTGCTTGTCTTGGCAGCGCAAAGTGTCTACGTTCATATCCCCTTCTGCCGGGCAAAATGTGGCTATTGCGATTTCAACTCGTTCGCTGGGCTCGAGGGATACCTGGCGCCATACGTGGCGGCCCTGGCCAGGGAGATAGAGAGCTTCCGTTTCTCTACCAGTGAGGCTTTGCCTCACACCGACGAGAGGATTTACCGCGGAGAGCGCGGAGTTCGCAAAGATCTTTCCTTTATCTCTGCGCCCTCGGCCCCGATACATTACACAGAATCAAAGTATCGGGGCTCGGCGGTCTCTGCGGTGGAAATCACGCCTCATTCGTTAAGCATTCACCCTATGAAGGTGCTTGGTAAAGAAACCAGGGGTTCCACGGTGTATTTCGGCGGCGGCACACCGTCGCTCTTGAGCCTGGACCAGGTGCAGCGGCTGTTGGGGGCGCTGTTTGGGAATGCAGCCTTAAGGCTGCATTCCAAGAACGCGGAGGTCACCCTGGAGGCCAACCCGGGCACCCTGGACTATGACTATCTCCGCGGGCTGAGGGGATTGGGCGTCAACCGCCTGAGTCTGGGGGTTCAGAGCTTCGATGATGCCCTTCTGCGGGCCATGGGACGGATTCACAGCGCGCGGGAAGCCCTGGAGGCCTACTATCAGGCCCGAGAGGCGGGATTCGACAACGTGAACCTGGACCTGATCTATGGCCTTCCGGGCCAGGACCTGGCGCGCTGGAATGATACCCTGTCCAGGGCCCTGGCTTTGCAGCCCGATCACCTCTCGCTCTACGCGCTCACCATGGAGCCCGACACACCCATGGGGGCCAGGGTGGCCTCCGGGCAACTCTCCCTGCCAGACGAGGATTTGGTTGCCGATATGTACGTCCTGGCCGAAGAGTTGCTGGAGCAGGCAGGCTACGTCCACTACGAGATCTCCAACTGGGCGCATTCCGAGACAAGGGAATGCCGGCACAACCTGACCTACTGGCGCAACCAGGCCTACGTTGGCTTTGGGGCTGGCGCCCACTCCTACGTTGATGGTTACCGATATTCCAACGTGCCCAGCCCGCTGGAATACATCGCTCGTCTGGAACGGGGGGAGTCTCCGGTAGATGAGATGTTCTTTACCGGTAAAGAAACCGAGATGGCGGAGACGATGATGCTGGGCCTGCGATTGACTCGAGAAGGGGTGAGGCGCGCCGCTTTTCGCGAACGCTTCGGCCGGGAACTGGACGAGGCGTACGCCGCGCCGATCCAGGAGCTGGTTGCCCTGGGCCTCCTGGAGGACCTGGGCGAGCCGATCAGGCTGACCCCCCGAGGCCGACTCCTGGGCAACGAGGCCTTCGCCCGGTTCCTGTGATAATTTTCGATTTCAGATTGCCGATTTTCGATTGCCCCTCAATCCAAAATCGAAAATCGCAAATCGAAAATCGGAAGTAGGTGAAGTAGCAGGTAGCAGGGGCTGGTAGCAGGTAGCTGCTACTTGCTACTGGATCCCATACATGGAGGGAAAAGTGAATACGGCAAGAGTCGATCCTGACCGCCTGTTGGCCACATTCTATGATCTGGTGCGCATTGACAGCCCCTCCGGCGAAGAAGGAGCGCTCCGGGAATACCTGAAGGCCAGGCTGGAGGACATGGGCCTGGCCACCTGGGTGGATGCCAAGGGGAACCTGCTCGGCACGCTGCCAGGCCGGGGCGAGCCGTTCCTGCTCAATGCTCACATGGACGGCGTTCAACCCTGCCGGGGCATCAAGCCGGCCATGCGCGATGGGGTGATCTACAGCGACGGCAGCACGATCCTGGGCGCTGACGACCGGGGAGGGATAGCGGTGATCCTGGAGTCCCTGGCATGCCTGGCACGAGGTGGGCCGGCCCATTGCGCAGTGGAGCTGGCCTTCACGGTCCAGGAGGAGGTGGGGCTTCTGGGAGCCAAGGGCCTGGACCTGAGCCTGGTCAGGGCCAGGCAGGGCATTGTCCTGCATTCTCATGGTCCGGCGGGTGGGATAATCGTCGCCACGCCTTACCACGATCACCTGAATGCGGCCATCATCGGCAAGGCCGCCCATGCCGGCGTGGCGCCGGAGAAGGGCCTGAGCGCCATCGCAGTGGCGGCAGAGGCCATCGCGCGGATGAATTTGGGCCGCATAGACCCCGAGACCACGGCCAACATCGGCGTGATCCACGGTGGCACGGCCCGGAACATCGTCCCGGAAAGGGTGGAGCTTCAGGGCGAGGCCCGGAGCCGGGACGAGGCTAAGCTGGAGAGGCAGACCGAGCAGATGGTGGACGCTTTGACTCAGGCTGCGGCCCGGGCCGGCGCCAAGGTCGAGCTGGACGTGGAGCGCGCCTACTTAGGCTATGAGCTTCGCCCGGACGATGCCCTGGTTCAAAAGATCACCGGAGCAATGAAGCGCCTGGGGATCGAACCGCGGTTGGAGGCCACCGGCGGCGGCAGCGACGCCAATATCTTCCACGAGCATGGGATCAAGGTGGCTAACCTGAGCGTGGGATACGAGGATGTGCATACCACCAACGAGCACGTGGCCCTCTCCGAGCTGGTGAAATGCGCCCAGGTCCTGGTGGAGGTGCTGGCAGGTAGCAGGTAGTTGCTACTTGTTACTTGCTACGTGCTACTTGTTTAGGAGGTACAGTTGACGTCGGAGATAACCCTGGCTAGCGAGCGGGTCTACGAGGGCCGGGTGGTCAATCTACGCGTGGATGCCGTGCGCATGGCCGACGGCCGGGTGGTGAAGCGCGAGGTGGTGGAACACGGGGTCGTCGTGGTGATCGCCGCCCTGGACAGGGATGGCAATGTCATCCTGGTGCGCCAGGAGCGCACGCCCATAGGCAAGGAGCTCTGGGAGCTGCCCGCCGGAGGCGTGGACGACGGCGAGGACCCCGCCGCTGCCGCTTCCCGGGAGCTGAGGGAGGAGACAGGCTTTGATGCGGGCAGAATCCAGCGTTTGGGCGGCTTTTATTCCTCGCCCGGTTTCTGCAACGAATACCTGCATCTCTTCCTGGCCACCGACCTGCATCTCAGCCCCCTGGCCCAGGACACGGACGAGAGCATTGAGGTCACCGCTATGCCGCTGGAGGGCGCCCTGAAAATGGTGGAGAACGAGGACATCAACGACGCCAAGACAATGATCGGCCTTTTGATGTTGAGCCAACAGGTAGCAGGTAGCAAGTAGCAGGGGGACGGGGCGCAATTGCCTGGCGGCGGGTACGATGCCCGTCCTACGGGAGAGCGGGATTGAACCGCAAAGGACGCAAAGTCTGGCAAGCCGCCCAACGCGGTTGGGCTCCTACCCAAACACAGCAGGGAACGGATAGCAGATAGGGGTAGCAGGCCAATCGCATTGGCCGTCTGGCAAGCCGGTGATTGAACCACCGAGGCACGAAGACACAGAGGAAAACTCGGCGTTTTAGTATCTTTGTGGTGATCTCTGCGGACTCCGCGCGCTCCGCGGTGAATGCCCTCGTCGGTTTGAGGTCAAGCTTCGGTAGCAGAAGAATGCAAACCAAGATACAGTTCTCCGCCGGGGGAGTCGTTTATAGACGGGTGGGGGAAAAGGTGCAGGTGGCGCTGGTGGGCAAGGGGGAGCCCCGGGTATGGGCCTTGCCCAAGGGGCTCATCGAGAAACGCGAGGCCCCGGCGGCCGCGGCGGCGCGAGAGGTGGCAGAGGAAACCGGGCTCCAGGTCCGGCTGGTGGGCAAGATCGACGATATCGAATACTGGTACGTGGACAAAAGCGAGAACTGCCGTTACCACAAGAAGGTGTACCACTTCCTGTTCGAAGCCACCGGCGGCGACATTGCCGAGCATGACTGGGAATACGACGTGGCCGAGTGGTATAATATAGACGAGGCACCAAACGTGATGTCCTATGCCAACGAGGCTAAGGTCGTGAAAAAGGCGAAGGAGATGTTGGGATGAGCCAGTGTGGTTTTTGTCCAGCTAATGCTCAGTATCTT
>DYIS01000099.1:0-855 GCA_020723545.1 Ktedonobacter racemifer | reverse complement strand
TATCCCGCTCTGTGTGACCCACGCCAGGTTGGCGGTGATCATGCCCTCTCCTTCCCAGGAGATCCATGTCCTGAGTGTGCGTCCCGCCGAGGCCGGCGATTACGACGGGATAAAGCAACTGGCCGAGTATTTCTGGCAAGAAACCGAGATGTTCTGTTTCGACCGAACCTACGACGTCCTGGCCTTGCCCGCTCTCATCGCCTTTCGCGACCAGGTCCTGGCCGGTTGCCTGTCGTATTCCATCGAGGGCTCGGAGCTGGTGATCGTGATGCTCAATGTGCTGCCCGAGCACCAGAGGTCGGGGCTGGGCGGGAAGCTTATCTCCTGGGTGGTGGACCTGGCTAAGGCGAAAAACCTGTCCCGGGTGATTGTGGCCACCTCCAACGACGACCTGCCGGCGATCTACTTCTACCAGCGGCGGGGCTTTCGCCTCAGCGAGGTCGCCGCCGATGCCATCGCCCGTCATCACGGCCCCGATGCATCGGGGGGGTTCGCGGGCATACCGGTCAGGGACGAGGTCCGGCTGACCCTGGAGCTGGGGCCCTCTTAGCTCTGAGGGAGGCTCCGCCCCCCTAGAGATGCGGCCGAGGACCCCACCGCAGAGAGCGCGGAGTTCGCTGAGATCTTTCCTTTATTTCTGCGCCCTCGTAGCCGATCCTCCCGCCCCGTCCGACGGGGCGGGAGGATCAACTGCGCCCTCAACGGTCTTCCTTGAAAGTAACCGTCATTTTCATGCGGGGGGCGCACCACGGCGCATGGACAACTCCGTGGTAAAAACAGCTTTTCGGCTGCGCTTCTAGTACTACAACCTCACTTAGGTGAATCTGTCATTCTGAGCGACCAAAGGGAGCGAAG
>DYIS01000098.1 GCA_020723545.1 Ktedonobacter racemifer | reverse complement strand
ATCAGACGTGACCAAAGACAGCCTCTAGCTTTTCCCTCTTGCGCCATTTTCCATCCCCGTTTCACTCCCGGCCGCACACCAAGGCTATCTTTTTTCCATCTTTTCCGTTATCATGGATGCACAGGATAGCTTTGCGCTGAAACGTACGGGACACACCGTGAACCACGGCGAACAAATGCGTCGAGCATCGGCATGTCCCGGGGGACGGCGAGTCGCTCTGCCGAGGGAGCTATCGGTGCAGGAACAAGAAAGCGAGGAAAGCCTGGTCCGTGCCTCCCAGCGGGACCCAGCGGCCTTTGGCCCGCTCTACGAGCGGTACGTAGACAGGGTCTACAGCTACATTGCTTTTCGCGTAGGCGATCCGGCCGTGGCCGAGGATCTCACCAGCGACGTCTTTTTGAAAGCGCTGGAGAAAATCGGCTCGTACCAGTGGCGAGCTCTCCCCCTCTCAGCCTGGCTGTTCAGGATCGCAAACAACTGCCTGATCGACCGCTGGAGAAGGCTTGCCAAGATGAAGCAAGTGTCATTGGATGGTAGCCTGGGGCCCATCGCCGGGGAAAGAGACCTGGACTCCCTGTTGGGGAAGAGATTGACCCGCCAGGAACTGGTCAAGGCGGTGAGCCGGCTGACCGAATGGCAAAAGCAGGTCATCGCCCTTCGCTTTGCGGCGGGTCTGCCCATCGCCGAGACGGCAAAAGCCATGGGCAAGAGCGAAGGCGCGGTCAAAGACTTGCAGCACAGTGCACTGGTAGCGTTGCGCAAGCACTTTCTCAGCATGGGTGAGGACAGATGACCACCTTACAGGACCGCTTGGCAGAATGCCTGGAGATAATCGAAAACGGCGAAGACTTGGACATTGCATTGGATCGCTTCCCTGGCTGGGAGGCTGAACTCCGCCCCCTGGTGGAAACTGCCGTAGCCCTGCGTCGTGTAGCACCCTCAACGCCGCCGGAGAATTTCCGTGCCAACCTGCGCTATCGCCTCGTCAACGAGGCAAAAAAGCCGAAGACCCGTTGGTCTCTGCGGTGGAACTGGCAGAGCATGGTGCTGCGAACAGTGACCGTACTGGTCGCGCTCTGTATCTTGGGCACCGGGACCATGGTGGCCTCGGCGGACAGCCTGCCTGACAGCCCGCTGTTCTCCTTCAAACTGGCGGGCGAGCAGGCCCAGGTGCGGGTCACTCTAAACAGGGCCCAGCGACAGCGTTTGCGGGTGTTCCTGGTGGAAAAGCGCATGAACGAGGTGGCCGCCATGCTGAGGAGCCAGGGGCGGCTGAACGAACGGGCCATCGTGCTCCTGGGACGAGAGACCGAGGCTGCCCTACTTGATCTAGAAACGAACCCGGACAAGTCCTCCGTCGCGCCGCTGGAGAAAATGATCGTTCTCCTGCAGCGACAGGAAAAACTACTCCAAAGAGCCCAGAGGCTCGCCCCTCCCAGACTGCAGCCCACGGTCATCCGCGCCATGGGCCTGATTATGGGGTTTCAGGCCCGAGCTCAGTTGGCCTTAGAGAGGGCACGGGGGGAGTGAGGGGTGTACGAACGACGAGATTCTTTACTAAAAGTAGCGGGCGGAGATGTAGATCAGGTAGCATGTCCAAGCGGAGGGTAGCGAAGTGGTTCCAATAGAGACAAGATCTTCGGGATTCAACAAGGAGGCGAAGATGTTCAAGAGAAAGTTCACGGTCCTGTTGTTTGGAGTGTTGGTGGCCGCGGCCCTGGCCGTGCCCGCTCTGGCCGCGCCAGGAGCCGATGCCCCGGTTAGTCAACCGACGCCGACACCCACCACAAGCCCTACGCCCACACCGGGGGTCAGGCCCAGCATCAGGCTTCAGGGCAAGAGACGAGGCGCCGTCATCAGGAGAGCCCTGAGGCAAGACCTGAGGCTTCGACATAAAGCCCAACACGCTCTCAGAAAACTGCAGGCTAAATTCAAGAACCTCTCTCCGGAGGAACGCGCGAAAGGGCTGAGGATCCTTCGGGACGCGAGACAGGACATCCACAGGGTTGAGCAGAGCGCCCGAGCCGATGCACACAAGGTACTGGAGGAGTTGCGCGCCGGGAAGATCACCCCGGAACAGGCCAAACAGCAGTTGCAGGAGTTGAGGAAGAACACGCTGGCGGAGATTCGAAAGATCCTGGAGCGCACCAGGGAAGCCCTTAAGGACCTGGGTCACCAGGACAAGAAGGCTGGCACCGTAGGGCCGTCACCTGGACGGGCGTGAACCGGCAAGTAGGGCTAGCAAACGGAGGCTGCACTGCTTCTTACTCACACTAGGCAGCAAAGCCGGCCATCGGCGCTTGTTGCAGTTCTTGAGCCCGCCGTGCCAGGTCGGCCAGGGACTTATTGGCCAATAGTCCGAGCAGCTCTCCTTGGGCCTGAACCCAGAGCTCGTGGGCGGGGCAAGTCCGGTCCCGGTCACATTCCCCCCGCCTGATCAAGCAGCGGTTAATGTAAATGGGCCCATCCACCGCTTCGATGATCTGAAGGAGACTGATCTGATCGGCGGGCTTGCCCAGGGCAACGCCTCCCGCCACTCCCCGGTACGTTCGCAGGAGCCCCGCCTGAGACAGGCTGGAGACGATCTTGGTCAAGAAGATCGGCGGGATATCCTGCCGGAGTGCGATCTCCTTGGTCACAGTCATCCGGTCTGCGGGCCTGGTGGCCACGTCCAACATGGCGCGCACCGCATAGTCACCACGTCTGGAGAGTTCCATTGCCCCTCCCATAAAAGGATAAATTATATCCTATTTGCCAGTTTAGCACCGGCGTTAGCGTTTGTCAATGTGCTTTTGTTTTCTTTGCTGGTAAAAACGCGGGCAATATGTCAGGGTCCTTCGCCCAAGGCTCGACAGGAGACCAGCTAAGGTGCTATAATGCCGGAATCGGCCAGCCACCTGGCCACCTCCGGGCCGTGGAGAAGATCAGGCATGAAGCCGAAAATCGGTCTCTTAGCACTTGGCATCGCCTTAATTCTAGCCCTGGGCGTCGGCTTTGTGCTCCTGTTGGCCCCGGGCACGCTGGCTAGGCCGAAGGCTACTCCTACGTCTACCCCGGTAGCCGCGCGCACCGAACCCACTAAATCCTCCAGTCCAACGGCAATGGCCCCAACATCTACGATGGCGGTGACACCGACTTCGTCAGGAGCAAGATTGACGCTGAAAAGCCAACCCCCTCTGGCACTGCGGGACTGGCCGCGGCCAATCGGAGACAATGGTCTGGGCATCCACTTTCCTGGCGATGCCTATTACAGCGAAGGCGAGCTGGACCGCCAGATCGCTCGAATGGTCGAGATGCACATGAAGTGGGCCGTGGTCGTTTATGGCGATGAGATCCAACTGGAAAAGGCGGCGAAGCGCTTACAGGCCGCCGGCATCATGGCGGTATGGCGAAAGATGCTCCGACCAAATGAGGCTTACTTCGGCTGGGAACGGGATGTGAACCTGCTCCAGCGATTGGGGATGGCACCGTATATGCAGCTCTACAATGAGCCGAGCCTACCAGAGGAGTGGGATGGCAAGCCCGCAGACCGCACTCTTTTTTTGAAGAATTTGCTTCAGGCCTCCCGGGACGTCTATAACGCCGGCGGGCTGGTGGGGTGGCAGTTCGTTAACCAGGATTGGCTGATCTCTGCCATCAGGGAACTGAAAGCACGGCAAGGCGAGGCCATATTCAACCGCATGTTCTTTGTCCCCCATTCCTATGGCCTGAACCATCCGCCTGACTACACCGAGGACGTAAACTCCGTTCTGGGCTTCCTGGTCTTCGCCGAAATCTATCAGAAAGAAGCTGGGAAGCTGCCGCCCATGGTGGTGGGCGAAGGCGGCTGGAAGTACAAGGCCACCGATGACCACCGCTTCCCCAAAGTGGACGACAACCTGCACCGAAACTATCACCTGGCGGTTTTCAACTGGTTTCGCGCCGGAAAGCTATCCAATGGCCAGGCCCTGCCCGATTATCTTTTCGCCTTTTGTCCCTGGATATTATCGGGCAAACTCGAGGGCAGTGCCTGGTACGACAGCTTCGAGGGCGATCGGGTCCTGACCATCAATGCCGTGAAATCCTTGTCTCCTTTCGTCCGCAAGTTTAGCTGGGATCAGCGCTAGTCCGTCAACCAGTGTCGGCACTATATGTGGATGATCTTCCTTCCTTTGGCCCTGGGAGTTGCTTTGGGCCTGGCGGGGGTGATCCCAGAGGCGCTGGCCCCTTGGGCCAGGCGCATTGCTATGGCCGGACTGGCCGTTCTATTGTTCACCATGGGCGCCAGCATCGGCACCGATGGACAGCTTCTGGGCAACTTGCCGGTTATGGGTGCCCAGGCCCTGCTCCTGGCCTTGGCCGCCGCTGGTGGCAGTATTGTCCTGGTATGGCTGTGGGAAAGGCTCCTGAGCAGAAGGGGTGAAAAGTGACCTGGCTGATATTGGCCTCGGTGCTAGGAGGCATCCTGGCCGGTAGCCTGGGCCTTTTGCCCAGAGCCTACACCGCGGCGTTGGATACGATGACCGCTGCCGCCTTGGGGCTAACGCTCTTCGGGGTCGGCATCGACCTGGGGCGCAGCAGGGGCGCCTGGCGCGAACTCCGAAAGCTGGGCTTCAGGGCGCTATTCCTGCCATTTTGCATTGCCATCGGCAGCCTGGCCGGGGCGACGTTGGCCGGCTGCCTTTTGGGCCTGCCGCTGAACGAATCCAGCGCCATCGGCGCCGGATTTGGCTGGTACAGTCTCTCGGGGGTGCTCCTGGCTCAAACCTACAGCCTTCAGACCGGCGCCCTGTCGTTTCTCACCAATGTCATACGAGAGCTCTTTGCCGTGGTAACGGTGCCGTTTTTGGCTCGACACCTGGGCAAGATGACAGCCATCGCACCCGGCGGAGCTACCACCATGGATACCACCCTGCCCATCATTGCCCGGGCCGCCGGCCCCGAGGCCGCCCTCTTGGCCTTTATCTCCGGGGCCGTGCTCTCCGCCATGGTGCCCATCCTGATACCGCTATTGATACGGTTATAAGTCCTCTTCCCTTTCCGCCGGCCGCAATTTCTTTACTGGTAAAGAAACCTGACTAGACCGTCATCTGGGCCTGTTGCAGGGCCTGCTTTTCTTCCGCCGAGAGGGGATAGGATGATAGGCCCTTCTTGATGGCCTTGGCGTAGACGCGCATCTCGGAGCGACCGTAAAGCGATGAAAGGACGATGCCATCGCCGTTCGCGTCCAAGAGGGCAATGGCAAAGCTCTGGTCACCGCCCATGTCGGGGAACGGATTGTAGCGCACCAGTCCCACGCGTTGCACGCTGCGACTGAAGGCCACCTCCAGGCGCTGGCACAGATCGGTCAGGTTATCCACCCTGGCACCGGTCTGGTCAACTCGTTGTAGAAGCTGAGCCAGCGCTGTCTCCAGGTTTTCTCCGCTGGCTCCCTTCATCAACGCTCGATAGTGTCTTAGCACCTGCTCCGTCCGGAACTGCAACAAGAAGACCCAAACTACCAGTACGAATGTCAGGGCGGTCAGGAGCATAATGATCATGGGCGCGAAGTTATTGAAGAACTGATTCAGGCCTTCCACCTCTCCTCCTCTAGCCCTTGGCCAGCCTGTATTTCAGCACCGCAGCCAGGTCGGGATATGACCTCTCCTCCAACTCGTAGCGCACTCGCACGCTGGGCTTATCTATCTTCACCACTCGCCTCAAGTCTATGGGGGTGGCGATGATCACCAGGTCACAGGGCGTGGTGGCGATGGTCTCTTCCAGCTCCTCGATCTGTCTACCGCCATAGCCCATGGCCGGCAGAAGCGCCCCGGTCCCGGGATACTTTCGATACGTGTCGACGATGGAGCCCACGGCATAAGGCCGTGGATCTACGATGTCCTTAGCCCCGAAGCGCTGAGCAGCCACGACGCCAGCGCCGTAGCTCATCTCCCCATGGGTGAGAGTGGGGCCGTCCTCCACCACCAGCACCTTTTTGTTCAGGATCGCCGCCGGGTCATCCACGAAGATGGGTGAAGCAGCCTCCACCACCGTAGCCCGGGGATTGAGCGCGGTCACATTGGCCTTTACCGCCTCGACGTTCTCTGGCCTGGCGGTATCTACCTTGTTGATCACCACCACATCCGCCATCCTTAGATTGGCCTCGCCGGGGTGATAGGAAAGCTCGTGGCCCGGCCGATGCGGGTCGACAACGACTATATGCACATCAGGCTTATAGAATGGAAGGTCGTTGTTGCCCCCGTCCCAGACGATGACCTCGGCCTCCTTCTCCACCTCGCTCAGGATGTGGCCATAGTCCACGCCGGCGTAGACCACCATACCCCGGTTGAGGTGGGGCTCGTATTCCTCCCGCTCCTCAATAGTACAGTGGTGCCGGTCCAGATCCTCGTAGGAGGCGAAACGCTGGCAGGCCTGGGCCGTCAGGTCGCCGTAGGGCATGGGATGGCGCACCACCACGACGCGCTTGCCCATGCCCCTCAAGATGTCGCAAACCCGCCGGGTGGTCTGACTCTTGCCGGAGCCGGTTCGCACAGCGCACACCGCCAACACCGGGACTCGCGACCGGAGCATGGTGGTTTCCCCGCCCATGAGCCGGAAATCGGCGCCGGCGGCCAGGACCTGGGAGGCCTTGTGCATCACGTACTCGTGCGAGACATCACTGTAAGCGAAAACCACCTGATCGGCACCAAGCTCTCGGATCAACTCATCCAAACGATCCTCAGCGTAGATAGGGATGCCCTCCGGGTAGATGGTGCCGGCCAAACTGGCCGGATAGACCCTGCCTTCGATATCGGGGATCTGCGTGGCGGTGAAGGCCACCACCCGATGGGCAGGGTTGTCTCGAAAGTAAACGTTGAAGTTGTGAAAGTCCCGCCCCGCCGCACCCATGATGATGATCTTGTCCATAAGGGACTACCGCACCTCGCTACTCGCTGGATTACAACCCTCAGGTTGTCGGGCTAGCCGCCAGAACCACACCTAGCGCAATAGACACCACCCGGGTTTCATGGGGGTCGGCTCGCGAGCCCACCACCAGGGGCACCCTGGCTCCGGTCACGATACCTGCCATCCGACCCTTGGCGAAATAGGTGACGCCCTTGGCCATGATATTGCCGGCCTCCACATCGGGCGCGATCAGGACATCTGCCGCCCCTGCCACCGGGCTCTCCAGGCCCTCAAGCTTCGCCACACTCGACGACATGGCCGCGTCCAGGGTGATTGGGCCATCGACCACGGCGCCCTGAGCTCTCCAGCGTTTTTCCATCCGCGCCAGGCCGGCCGCCTCGACTGTTACAGGCAGGTTCGGGTTGACCTCAGAGACGGCCGCCAGGAGCGCGACCCTTGGTTCGACCACACCCAGCTTGTGAGCCACCTGGATGGCATTCTGGATGATCTCGACCTTCTGCTCCATAGTAGGGTAGAGCACCACGCCGCCATCGGAGATCAGGATCAACCGATCCAGCCCTGGCACCTCGAAAACCCCCACGTGGGTGAGGAGTGCCCCGGTGACCAGTCCGGCCCTGGGGTCCAGCGCCGCCCTCAGAAACTCGGGGGTATCAACCTTGCCCTTCACTGCTACCCTGGCCCGACCCTCTCTCACCAACTCCATCGCCATCCGGGCGGCGGACCGGGGGGGACCTACGTCCAGCATCTCCATGTCACCTATGCCAACGTCAGCCACCCGTGCCGCCTTCTCCACCGCCGCCTGATCCCCGACCAACAGGCAGCGGGCGATGCCTTGATCCTGCACCTCTCGGGCCGCGGCCACGACCTCCGCATCGTTGGCGGCGGCGATAGCAATGGTGGTCGGACCAACCTTCCTGGCTGCCTCCCGCAATTGAATGAAGCTCCTCACCGCCATGACCTGATGCCTTTTTACTAGTAAAGAAATCAGCGGGCCAGCTTGGCCAGCCAGATGCCGATCTCGTAAAGCAGGATCATGGGCACGGCCACCAGGGTCTGATTGAAGGGGTCCGGGGTCGGCGTGACAAAGGCCGCGACCACAAAGGCCACCAGAACAGCGTATTTGCGCCACCCGGCAAGCTGTGCGGCCGTGACCAATCGAAGCTTTGCCAGGAAGAAAACCACCAGGGGTGTCTCAAAAACCAGGCCGATCCAAAACAGGACCTGGGTGACGAAGGATATGTATTCGCCAATGGAAGGCAAGGGCTGAGCGATGCCGCCGCCGAAAGTGAACAAGTACTTCAGCGCAAAAGGAAGCATCAGAAAATAGGCGAAGGCCAAACCCAGAAGGAAGAAGGCGGTGGCGCCAGGAACGAAGAAGAAGAGATAGCGTCTTTCCCGAGCGGTCAGGGCGGGGACCAGGAAGCGAAAGGCCTGATAAGCGATCACCGGCATGGCCAGGCACAGGCCGGCGATCAATGCCACCTTGAAATAGACCAGGAACATCTCGGTGGGACGCGTGAAGATGGGCTTGATGCCGCTCTGGGGCAATGTCAGCTTCACCGTCAGCGCCGTCCCGGCGGGCAGCGTTAAGGGAACGGTATAGGGGCCGGTGGCCGAGATCGGGGAGCTCCCGGTAAAAAAGGCGGGGAAGGTGGCATCCTCTGCCAGCACGATCCTGGTGGTCACCGGGACCCCCGGAAGGGTGATGTCCCGTATCGGCCGGAGCAAAAGGTAAAAGATCTGCCCGGTGAAAAACAGGCAAAAGGCAGTGGCCACGGCCAGGGCCAGGAGTGATTTGATAATGCGTTGGCGCAGCTCATCCAGGTGCTCCACGAGCGACATTTTGTTTGTTTCGTTCATATCCATCGTGCCACGGCCGGCGGCAGGTCACTCTAGCTGTTCGTCCAGTAAATCGACCAAATCCTGCACTATAGAAAGCTTGCGCGCCTGGAAATCGGGTATCTCAACGCCGAACTCCTCCTCTACGGTGGTAAGAAGCTCGACCAACTCCACCGCGTCGGCATTTAGGTCG
>DYIS01000097.1 GCA_020723545.1 Ktedonobacter racemifer | reverse complement strand
CCGCCCTCTCCGCTACGGCGCTGATGGCGGCCATGGTGGTGCTGGCGAAGATGACGGACTCTGCCAGCAAGCGGCTGGGTATCCGGGGCCGGTACGTCCTGATCCCGCCGGACCTGGAGGAAACGGCGTATACCGCCTGCTACTCCAGCCTGAAGCCGGGGACCGCGGACAACGACAAGAACATCCTGGAGGGGCGCGCTGATTACATCATCGTGCCTCAGCTCACGGACGCCAATGACTGGTATCTGGTGGCCGATCCCAGTGAAATCGAGTGCATTGAGATCGGTTACCTGAACGGTCAGCGGACTCCGGAGCTCCTGATCCAGGACGACCCGACGGCGGGCGCGGTCTTCACCAACGACGCCATCGCCTACAAGATCCGCTGGATCTTCGGCGGGGCGTGGCTGGACTACCGGGGCGCGTACCGGAGCGCGGTCGTGTAATTTCGAATTTCGAATTCCGAAATTCGAATTTCGGTGCGGCTGACAACGGCCTATAGAACGGTGGGGGGGTATCGTTGTTCGGTCTCCCCCCGCAAGTAGCAGGGGGCAGGTAGCAGGTAGCAGCCTGCTCCCTGCTAAGTAAAAACTGGAGGGAAGCATGCCTATCACGCATTTCTCGGACGTGGCGGGCGCCCCGTTCATGATCAACATCCACCGGGAGTCCATCGGGGCTAGCCAGGTGAATACCACCATCCAGGCCCAGGTGCAGTTGCCTTTCAAGGCAAAGATCTCCAAGGTGTCGATTGCCTGCACGGCCAAGGCGGGTACGACCAATCCCACCGTGGACGTCTGGTCTGGTGGGGCTACGATCCTTTCGGCGGCCCAGGCCCTTTCCCTGGCTAACTACGTGTTCCAGGTGACCCCGGCGGTGACGGCCCTGGGCTCGGCCAGTAACATCACGGTTCGGGTGGTGACGGCGGCTGATGGCTCTATCACCAACCTGGACGTAATGTTGACGGTCACGAAGGACGAGTAGCAGCGGGGAGCGGGGAGCAGGGAGCAGGGAGCAGGGAGCCGCTCAATTTCGAATTCCGAAATTCGAATTTCGCAATTCGAAATTTAGCAGTAGGGGAGTGAGGCCATGGATCAATACGTTGAGGCGTTGGAACGGCGGGTGAGTGAGCTGGAAAAGATGGTAGGGCGGGTTGCCAACCCGCCCCACAGTACAGTGCCCAAGCTCACGGCGGCCATGGTGCAGGATCAGGAGCGACGGCTGGCCGGCCTGGAAAAGGCGGTGCTTACGCTGGCGGATGCGGTGGAGAAACTCGTGGACAAGTCGCCGGTGCCAGCCAAGAAAAAGTAGCGAATCTTCGCCAGCGCGGTTAGCAGAGAGCAGGGAGCCGCTCAATTTCGAATTCCGAAATTCGAATTTCGAATTGCTGCTCCCTGCTAGTTTGGGGGTGAGGTATGGATCTGGCAACGATGCGCGGGCTGGTGCGCAAGGATCTGCACGACGAAGACGCGGCTAACTACCGTTGGACGGACGCGGTGCTGGAGCGGCATATCGGCCGGGCGGTGGAGGAGTACTCGGAGGCCGTGCCCTACCAGGCCTACCAGGACATCACCGCCGTGGCTGATCAGCGGGCGTACCTGCTTATGTCTTACACCTATCTCAAGGACCGGCCGGATTCCATCGCGCGCGTGTGCGCGCCGTGGGTGAGCACCACCGTTTGGAAGGAAGCCAGGTGGCGGGTGTGGAACAACACCCTTTACCTTCTGGATGACACCATCCCCACGGCGGCGGGGGACGTCATCCGGGTCTTCTACGGCAAGCGGCATACCCTTGATGCTACCACGTCCACCATCCCCCAGGAGCACGAACCGCTTATCGCCCAGGGGGCGGGGGCTTTCGCGGCCCTGGAGTGGGGTAACTATGCCATCAACCGGGTCAACGTGGCCGGCGGTTGGACGGCAAAGAACTGGCGGGACTGGGCCGAGCCACGGTTGACGGAGTTTAGGGTGGCGCTGGTGGGGCTGAAGCTCCAGCGGGCGATGGGGACGGATGGGCGGGTGAGCCCGATCCAGGCCTGGGACTCGTGGAAGACGATCTAGGTGTCAATTCAATACACCTTCCAGGTGTATTGAATTGACAGATTCCCACCCGCAGACTCCCGGTGTCTGGCAGACACCGGGAGTCTTGACGGGCGAGCTCGCTGAGATCTTTGCTTTATCTCCGCCCCGATACATTACACAGAATCAAAGTATCGGGGGGCTCTGCGGTGAATGACCTCTAGCGTGCGAGGTTGGGATGAGAAGTCTTAGCGCGACCTTGCTGGCGGCCCAGAAGGCGGCCAGTGGCGTCCCTTACGTGCGGGTGCGGGCCATCGAGAAGGTGGCCAACGTCAACCGTCTGCGGTACACGAAATACTATACCGGGACGGAGGCCTCTAACCGTGCGGCGGTGGCGGTCTTCGGCGATGGGTCCCTGGCGCGGATGCGGGAAGACGCCGGTGATATCTACTGGTCTCGGGTCACCAACCCGGGGCCGGGCTCCGATTACTCCAGTTGGACGCTGATTGGCTCCCCCTACCAGTGCCCGGCCATCTGCGCTAGTGGGGCTAACGGCTGGCGCTTCCTCCTCTCCAATGACGGCCTCAACCTCTACTCTGGTTACACCACTGACAACGGCGTCACCTGGGCGGCGGCCTCGTCCATCTACACGGCGGCTTCCGCTATCGGCCACCTGGCGGCGGCCATGAAAGCCGATGGGACCGTCCTGGTGATCTTCTCCATCGGGGCCACGGTCTACAAGGTCAAGCGGGTGGCCGGCGTCTGGGGCGCGGCGGCGGCCTGGGGTAACGTTGTTTCCAGCGTCACCGGCCTGGCTGTCCTCTACTCCTCGGACTTCAACTGCGTGGTCACTGGCACGGATGCCTCGGGAAACTCCAACGTCTGGGGCGTCATCTACGGGGACGGCTATTCCTACGCCGTGGACACCTGGGGGCCTCTGCAACTGATGGAGCGGGCGGCCTCTGGCTGCGGCGTCACCTTCTCCTATCCGGCGATGCTCAAGTGCGACGTGATCCACGTCTTCTTTCGTGAGAACTTTAGTGGGACCGGCGCCTATAACCGGCAGATGCGCACCTATCTGGCCCTGGGTGATGATTTCGTCAACAATCGCATTCGGGAGCCCCAGCCCTTCAACTGGGGCGCAAGCTATGGCGTGGCGGCGGCCTATGGCAATGGCAACGCCTGGCTGGTTTCTCCGGCCCGCGTCTGGTGCGCCCCGGGTGTGCCCGCATACCTGGATCTGACCGGGGACGTGCACGGCGTCCTGATCGAGGTGACGCGGTTTGCGGGCGAGGCCAAAGTGGAGCTGCGGAATGACGATGCCCGTTACGCCTCCCTCTCCGGTGCCCTCTCCGAGGGCGCGCAACTGGAGATTGACCTGGGCTACAAGACCACGGCGGGGAATGAGTACAGCCCGGGCCTCTACTTCTGGATCGACCGCTTTGAGTGGAACCGTGACCCCGGCCGGTCGCGGCTCGAGGTCACGGCTGGTGACCTCTGGTATTTGTTGGGAAAATGGCGGGCCAGGCGCCAACACCAGTGGGCGGCGGGTGAAAAGAACATCTTTCAACTGCTGGCCTGGGCCTGCGCCCGGGCCGGCGTGCGCTTCTCCGCTTATTCCTACTCCAGCCAGGCCGTCAACTGGTATCCCTCCTTTACCATACCAGCCGGAGAGAGCGCGGCCCTGGCGGTCCAGCGGCTCCTGGACAAGGTCACCGACGAAGTCCTGAACGTGTCCGGTGAGCTGGTGTTGGTGAACCCCCTGGATACGGACGTTTCTACCTATTCCTACGGCGGAGCCCACACCATCCTGGGCGCGCGCTATGCCACTCGTGCTGACACCTATAACCGCTTTCGGGTCTTCGGCCCGGCCTCGGAGCTTGGGGAGGCCTTTTCCTGGAGCCAATTGGACTACAACGCTGACCGCCTCCAGGTGGCCCGTGACGTGAACCTGACCACCGCGGCGGACCTGGCGGATCGGGCCACGGCCATGAAGCGGGAGATGGAGAAGCTATCCGAGGGCGGCGCCATTGTCGTTCCGGTGAACTGCGGCCAGGAGCTTTGGGACGTTATAGACGTCACCGACTCCTACGCTGGGCTCAGTGCGGCTCTCCGGCGGGTGCGGGGCTATATCGTGGACTACGACACGGACCGCAAGGCGCGGTATGAGGAACGGCTGTTCCTGGGAGGGGTGTAACGAGCCGGTAGCAGGATGATTTCGAAATTCGAATTTCGCAATTCGAAATTGGAGGATGGCATGGACACAGGGTTTGCGCCAGCGATCGTCCCGGGCATTCTCAAGGCGTTTGACTCGGTGAACTATAAGGCCACGGTGCAGGTGGTGGGTTCATTGTCGTACTACCTGGAGAACGTGGTGGTGGCGCGGTCTATCGCCTCGGCGGAGATGGTGGTGGGCCGCAAGGTCGGCGTGGTGCTGTTCGATCCCGGCAACCCGGCGGATGCGGTGGTGGCGTTCATCTACGGGTAGAGATGGCTTTCGATCTCAGATTGCCGATTTTCGATTGCCTCTCAATCCAAAGCGGGCGGAGCCAGGAGCAAGGGACCGGCTGTTCCTATCGCCCTGCCGCTTTGGGCGAAGCCGTGAACCTGCTGTTAGCTGAAGTGCTCGAATCGGCTCACGGTACGGCGACGGCCATATACTCGGAGAAGGCATACGATGCTGGCACCGGCAAGTTGTCTTCCAAGAGCCCTCGCACGTGCATTTCAATGGCCTCGTGCATGTTGCGTTCGACTTCTTCCACTGTCTTGCCAGTCGCAATGCATCCAGGCAAATCGGGTGAGTATGCCGAGTAATTCCCGGTAGCTTTCTCAATCACGACAAGAAACCGGTACATGGTTACTTCCTCTCCTTTAATTGCGCTTGCTTCAAAATACTGTTCAGCGTGCCTGGAGCCAAATCATCGCTCGGATGACCAGCAATGGTAACTCGGCCTGGCTTGGTTGGGTGTTTGTATTGATGATGGCTGCCTTTTGTCACTACCAGATACCAGCCGTTGGCCTCTATCAACTTAATCACATCACGAACCTTCATCGCTGGTCAATCCTCAGTCCCCTGAAAAAGGTCGTTCCAGCCGATTTCTCACCGCAGGATGCCGATCCTCCCGCCCCGATGCGGCATCGGGGCGGGAGGATGGATCGCTGCAGCCATTCTGCACCTGTAATTCTTAAAGATCCCCCACATTATAGTGTTAAGAGATTGCCACGTCAATGGCCAAAAACCAAGGACCAGTGTACCTTCTCCCGGGCTTCTCTTGACTCGCGGTATGTTAGGGGTTACAATGCAGATAGCAGCTAGCAGCAATTCGAAATTCGAATTTCGGAATTCGAAATTGAGCGGCTCCCTGCCATTCCGGAGCAGGATAGCGGCTGATGGTCGTGAGGTTGATCCTCCCGCCCCGATGCCGCATCGGGGCGGGAGGATCGGCAGGAGGTCTGATACGAGATGAAGAAAGCGAGTCAAAGGAGACCATCCGCCCAGGCCGTCACCAACGCCCGCCTGGTTGACGAAACCGAACGTCGCGTGAACGAATTGGCGGCGCTGTACGAGACGGTGCGCGACCTCGCCACGCAGCGCGACTTGACCACCCTGCTGCAGACCATCGTCGACCGCGCGATCGCGCTGCTCGCCGCGCCCGGCGGCGGCGTTTACCTCTACGACGTGGCACGAGATGATTTGGAACTCGCCGTGGTGAAAGGTCTCTACCTCAAGCCCGGCACGCGTTTAAAATTGGGGGAGGGGATGGCCGGGCGCGTGGCACAAACCCGCCAGCCGCTGATTGTGGAAGATTATCGCACCTGGGAGCATCGGTCGCCTCAATACGAAGGGGCACCTTTCACTGCAGTCGTCGAAGTGCCCATGCTCTATGGCGGCGAGTTGATCGGCGTACTGACTGTCAATGAGATCGGCCCCGAACTTGTTCGGGGCAGGTTCACCGAGGATGATGCACGCCTCTTGTCTCTCTTTGCCGGGCAAGCGGCGGCAGCGGTGCACAACGCGCGGCTGTTCCAAGAGACACGGCAGCGCGCCGAACGCCTGGCCCTCCTCAACCGTATTGCCCACGCCCTCAGCACCACCCTGAATCTGGACGAGTTGCTGGAGATCGTCTACCGAGAGGTCACCACGGCAATGCCGGCTGAAGCCTTCTTTATCGCCCTGTACGACCGTGCCGCCAACGAGCTGAATTACCGCATCCGCGTAGATAAAGACATTCGCGAACCCGTGATGCGGCGTCCTTTGGCCACTGGCCTGACCTCCTCCGTCATCACCAGCAAGCAGCCTATCCTCATTCGCGATTTCGAGCAAGAAAAAAGCTCCTTGCCGCCGGTGAAACTGTGGGGCACGATGGAAGTCCCGCCGTCGTGGTTGGGTGTGCCCATGCTGCTCGGCGACGACGTGGTCGGCGTGATCGCGGTGCAGGCGTACCGCCCCAATGCCTACGGCGAGGCGGAACAAGAGTTGCTTTCCACCATCGCCGATGCGGTCGCGGTGGCCATCGAGAACGCCCGTCTTTACGAAGAGGCCCGGAAGCACGCGGCGGAGTTAGAGGAGAAGGCCCGCAACCTGGAGGCGGTGTATCAGGTTTCCAGCCTGGCTGGCTCCTCGCTAGACCTGGACCACATCCTGAGCACGGTCGCCGAGGAGATGGTGCGGCTATTCGGGGTGGGCCATAGCGGCATCCTCCTCTTCGACCAGGCGCATACCTGTGGCCGGGTGGAGGCGGAATATCCGGCCACCGGGGCCCTGGGCGAACAGCTCCCGGTGCAGGGCTATCCGGCCGCCGAGGTGATCATTGCCCACCCACAGCCACTGGCAATCGAAGATGCACAAAGCGACCCCTTGCTGGCGCCCGTCCGGGAGACCATGCGTCGCCTGGACATCCGTTCCATGCTCATCCTGCCCCTGGTGGTCAAGGGCGAGGTGGGGGGCAGCATCGGCCTGGACGCCGTGGGGAAGCCCCGTCGCTTCCGCTCCGAGGAGATCGCGCTGGCCCAGACCATCGCCAACCAGGCGGCAGTGGCCATCGAGAACGCCCGGCTGTTCCAGGCTGAGCGCAAGAAGCACGAGCTGGCGGAGACCCTGCAGGCGGTGGCCCAGGTGGTTACCTCCAGCCTGGACCACACCGAGGTCTGCGAGCTGATCCTGGACCAGGTGGGCAAGGTGGTGCCCTACGACTCCGCCTCGATCATGATGGTGCAGGGGAAGAAACTTGTCTTCACCGCGGGGAGAGGCTTCCCCCAGCCGGAACTGGTGAAAGACCTCAGCTTCGACATCGAGGCCACCCCCACGAATCGCCAGGTGATCCTGGAAAGGAGGCCGGTGATCCTGGCCGACGCCGCCGAGTCGCCAGATTGGACCAGGGTGCCGGGGTTCGAGTATATCCGCTCCTGGATCGGGGCGCCGATGGTGGTGAAAGACAGCGTCCTGGGCATGCTTTGCCTGGACAAGGCCCAGCCCAACTTCTACACCCCAGAGGACGCCCAGGTGGCCTTCGCCATTGCCGGCCAAGCGGCGGTAGCGGTGCAGAACGCTCAGCTCTTCGCCCAGCAGGAGCGCAGGGTGCGAGAGCTCCTGGCCCTGAACCAGATCGGCCAGGCCGTCTCCGCCACCCTTAACCGGGACGAGCTCACGGAGGAGCTGTACCGCCAGATCAGCCTGCTCCTGGGCGCCAAGACCTTCTATGTCGCCTTCTATCACCCCGAGACCGAGGAGCTCGAGTTCGCCTTCGGCGTGGAGGAGGGCAAGCGCCGGGAGCCGGCCCGGCGCAAGATGCAAGCCGGGCTCACCGAGTACATCGTTCGCCACCGCCGGCCCCTCCTGATCCCCGATAACGTCGAGGGGTTCTGCCAGAAACACGGCATCATGCCCGTGGGCCAGCCGGCCAAATCGTGGCTGGGGGTGCCCCTGCTGGTTGGAACCGGGGGGTCAGGGGGGGCACAGGCCCCCCTTGTGTCAAAAGAGCTCTTGGGGGTTATGGCCGTGCAGGACTTCCATGCCCCCGAGATGTTCGGTCAGGAGGACCTGGAACTCCTCTCCACCATCGCCAACCAGGCGGCGGTGGCCTTCCAGAACGCCCGGCTGTTCCAGGAGTCGCAGCAGGCAGCCCGGGAGATGAGCCTCCTCTTCCAGGGCAGCCAGGCCCTTGCCACTACCATCGACCTGGATGAGCTGTTGCCCAGGGCAGTGTCGGCGCTCAAGGAAACCTTTGGCTATGCCCTCTGCCTGGTTCTGCTCTTGGACCGCGATAAGAATGAATTGTATATCAAGGCCAGCGCCGGCGACTGGCCGATACTGGACCCGGGCATGAGGTTTCGGGTAGGGATTGACGGCCTGATCGGGCACGCGGCGGCCCAGGGCCAGGTGCTCTACGTGCCCGATGTGCGTACGGATAGCCGCTACATCTGCGGCAACCCCGAGGTGCGTTCCGAGGTGGTGGTTCCCCTGCACGGCAGGGAAGGGCTTCTGGGCGCGCTGAACGTGGAGAGCACCCAGGTGGACGGCTTCAGCCCGCGGGACGTCATGACGCTGTCCACCTTCGCCGCCCAGATGGCCACGGCCATCGAGAACGCCCGGCTGTACCAGAGGACCCTGGACCAACTGGCCCAACTGCAGGCGGCCCAAGAACAACTGCTGGAGTCGGCCCGGATGGCGGCGGCCGGCGAGCTGTCCTCCGGCCTGGCCCACGAGATCAATAACCCCCTGGCCGTGATCCTGGGCAACGCCGAGCTACTACAGTTGAACCAAGGCCTGGACCCCAAGGCCAAGGTCATGGTCGAGTCCATCTCCCGGGGCGCCGACCGCATCGCCAACATCGTGCGAGTGTTCCTCTCCCTAACCGCCCCCACCGCCAGGCCCCCCAAGCCCATCGCCTTGGACCCCCTGATCCGTTCGGTGGTGGACCAAATAGCAGC
>DYIS01000096.1:8186-8951 GCA_020723545.1 Ktedonobacter racemifer | reverse complement strand
CCTGGCTGTGGCCGAGAGCTACACTCCGCTCACCGACGTGGAGCGGTTGGAGCTCTTCCGGGAGGCCTTGCCCATGGTCACGCCTCAGAACCTGCCCTGGAAGGCGGCGGACTGGGACAGCCCGGTGGAGTGGAAGCCGCGCCAACGCCGGACCTAACCACAGGGTATAGGGTATAATAGTACCTGGTCAGACTTGCCCAAACGGCACAGGTGAGCCAAATGTCAGAGTTCAGACTGGTCTCAGATTTCCGGCCCACTGGGGATCAGCCCCAGGCCATTGAGAAACTGGTGCAGGGTCTTCGCGCCGGGCACAAGCACCAGACCCTCTTGGGAGTCACCGGCAGCGGTAAGACCTTCACCATGGCTAACGTCATCGCCCAGGTACAAAAGCCCACCCTGGTCCTGGCCCATAACAAGACCCTGGCGGCTCAGCTCTACTCCGAGTTCAGAGAGTTCTTCCCGCAGAATGCCATCGAGTACTTCGTGAGCTATTACGACTACTACCAGCCCGAGGCCTACATCCCTCGAACCGACACTTACATCGAGAAGGACGCCTCGATCAACGACGAGATCGACAAGCTACGCCATTCGGCCACCATGTCGCTATTCACCAGACGTGACGTGATCATCGTGGCCAGCGTCTCCTGCATCTACGGCTTAGGCTCACCGCAGGAATATGGTAACGTGGCCGTTTCGCTGCGCAAGGGCCAGGCCCGCAAACGCGACAAGGTCCTGCGCCACCTGACCGACATCCAGTACGAGCGC
>DYIS01000096.1:0-8176 GCA_020723545.1 Ktedonobacter racemifer | reverse complement strand
GACATCAACTTCACTCGTGGTAAATTCCGGGTCCGGGGCGATACCCTGGAGGTACACCCAGCCTACGAGGACCTGGCCCTGCGCATCGAGTTCTGGGGCGACGTCATAGAGCGCATCGTCGAGGTGGACCCGCTCACCGGCGAGGTGCTTCAGGAACGCGACTCGGTGGACATCTATCCGGCCAAACACTTCGTCACCACCCAGGAGCGGCTACAGGTGGCCATCGAGCGCATCGAGCGGGAGATGATGGAGAGGGTGGCCGAGCTAAAGAGTGCGGGCAAGGTGCTGGAGGCGGCGCGGCTGGAGCAGCGCACCAGCTTCGACCTGGAGATGCTGCGCGAGACCGGCTACTGTGCTGGGGTGGAGAACTACTCTCGCCACCTGTCCCTGCGGGGCCCAGGCGAGCAGCCCTGGACACTCCTGGACTATTTCCCCGATGACTACCTGCTGTTCATCGACGAATCGCACATCTCGATCCCCCAGACCCGCGGGATGTACCATGGCGACCGGTCCCGGAAGGAAGTGCTCGTGGAGTACGGCTTCCGCCTCCCCTCGGCCCTGGACAACCGGCCGCTGAACTTCGCCGAGTTCGAGAGACACGTCAACCAAGTCATCTACGTCTCGGCTACGCCGGGACCCTACGAGTACGAGCATTCCGAGCAGGTGGTGGAGCAGCTCATCAGGCCCACCGGCCTCATTGACCCCAGCATCGAGGTGAAGCCCACCAAGAATCAGATCGATGATCTCCTGGTCCAGATCCAGGAGCGCGTGGCCCGGGGCGAGCGGGCTCTGGTGACCACCCTGACCAAGCGCATGGCCGAGGACCTTGCCGACTACCTGCACGAACTGGGGGTCAAGGTCCACTACCTGCACTCTGAGATCGAGACCCTGGAGCGAGTGGAGATCCTGCGGGAACTGCGCCTGGGCGTCTACGACGTGGTAGTGGGCATCAACCTCCTGCGCGAGGGCCTGGACCTGCCCGAGGTGTCCCTGGTGGCCATCCTGGACGCGGATAAAGAGGGCTACCTGCGGTCGGAGGGCTCGCTCATCCAGGTCATCGGCCGGGCGGCCCGGCATATCGAAGGCCACGTCATCATGTACGCCGACACTATCACCGAGTCCATGCGGCGGGCCATTGACGAGACTTACCGGCGCCGCAAGATCCAGATGGCCTACAACGAGGAGCACGGCATCACGCCCCAGGGCATCGTGAAAGCCATCAAGGACCTGACCGATCAATTGCACATGGTGGCCGAGGCCAGGCCCGAGTACCGTTTCGGCGGGGCAGTACCCAAGGACGAGGTGGTCCGGCTGATCAAAGACCTGGAGAGCCAGATGAAGGCCGCGGCCAAGAACCTGGAGTTCGAGAAGGCGGCCTTGCTCCGGGACGAGATCATCGAGCTTCGCCGGGGCATGGAGGACGAGCCGATCGAGAGAGCCTGGCGGAGGCCATGAGGAGAGACTTTCGTTATCTAGATCTGTTTGCATCGGGCGAGCTTAGGAAACGAGTCGAACTCGCCTACGCGCTACTGAGGAGATGCGTTCTCTGCCCCCATCAGTGCGGCGTGAACCGGCTAAAGGGGGAAAGAGGTGTTTGCAACTCTGGCGCAGATTTGGTCATTGCCAGCCACAACGTCCATCGCGGTGAGGAGCCGCCCATCAGTGGCGAAAAGGGTTCCGGCACCATCTTCTTCTCCAACTGCACCGGAAAGTGCCTCTTCTGCCAGAACTACCCCATCAGCCAGTTGGGCGTGGGCAACCGGGTCACGGTGGAAGGCCTGGCCAAGATGATGTTGTCTCTTCAGAGGAAGGGTTGCCACAACATCAACTTCGTGACCCCCACCCACTTCGTGCCACAGATCCTGGCTGCCCTGGAGATCGCTATCCCTCAGGGCCTCAGGGTTCCCTTGCTCTACAACACCAGCGGTTACGACTCCCTGGGGACCCTGGAGTTGCTGGACGGGGTAATAGACATCTCCCTCCCCGACGCTAAATATGCCGACGATAAGATCGCCCTGCGCCTCTCGGGGTTTCCTCGCTACGTTGAGAGCAATCACATCGCCCTGAAGGAGATGTACCGGCAGGTGGGCAATCTCGTGGACGAGGCCGGACTGGCTACACGTGGCATGATCGTGCGCCACATGGTGCTGCCACAAGGCCTGGCAGGAACCGCCCAGGTCATGCGCTTCATCGCCCGGGAGATCTCTCCCAACACCTACGTGAGCCTGATGGACCAGTACTTCCCCGCCCACCGGGCGGTTGGTCATCCCCAGTTGGGGCGCAAGACAACGCCCCAGGAGTACCACGAGGCCCTCCAGGCTTTCCAGGAGGCTGGTCTGGTCAACGGCTGGATGCAGGTGCAGGAATACTCATGCGCACCGGTGTAGCCAATCTCCCTTTGCACTACGGCAAGGCGCCCCGCTGGCTCTTTCAGCGAATGAAGGAACTGGCCCGGGAGATCACCATCGTCATCGTCAGCGACCTGGGGCCGGAGGAGATGCTGCGAAAGCTCGCGGATCCCTTCTGGTTCCAGGCCTTCGGCTGCGTCCTGGGCTTTGACTGGCACTCCAGCGGCGTCACCACCACCGTCTGCGGCGCCCTGAAGGAGGGCGTCAAGGGGTTGGAGAAGGACCTGGGCCTCTATGTGGCCGGCGGCAAGGGCGGCACCTCCCGGCAGACCCCCCTGGAGATCATGCGCGTGGGAGAACAGTTAACAGTGGACCCCCAGCGCCTGGTCTATGCCAGCAAGATGGCGGCCAAGGTGGACTCGGCGGCCTTGCAGGATGGGTATCAGATCTATCACCATGCTTTTATCTTCACCCCCGGTGGCGCCTGGGCCGTGGTGCAGCAGGGGATGAACGAGGCCAGCCGCTACGCCCGTCGCTATCACTGGTTGAGCGAGCAGGTGACCGACTTCGTGTGCGAGCCTCATTCAGCCTTCTGCTGTGATCGTACCGGAAGGCCTTTGAACATGGTAGCGGAGGAGAGCCGGGCGGCCCGAGAGGTCTCCACGGCGGTTTCTCATGCCAGGCCCGAGACGCTGGTCGCCGAGCTCAAGAAAATGCGGGAGCTCGCGCTGCCCGCCCACCATGAGGTTCAACTGGCCGAGATACACCCCGACCGGCTCTACACCGTTTTCCTGAAAACGTATGACCGCCAGCCCCAGGACTTCGCAACGCTTTTGAGCCTGGAAGGCGTGGGCCCAAAGACCATTCGTGCCCTGAGCCTGATCTCCGATCTGGTCTACGGTGCTGCCCCCAGCTTCCGGGACCCGGTGCGCTTCAGCTTCGCCCACGGCGGCAAGGACGGCCATCCCTACCCGGTGGACAGGACAAACTACGACCGCTCTATCGAGCTGTTAAAGAGGGCCATCTCCGCTGCCAGGCTCGGCAACCGCGAGCAACTGGACGCCTTCCGCCGCCTGGCCCGCTTCGCCGGGGAGAAATAGAGGGGGCAATCTGCCTGGTTCTATGCCTGGGCCGGTTTCAGCTCCCGCTTTTGCCACCAGATCAGGCCGCCAGGGAGGCTGGAGAGGACGATAACGGCGTGGAGGACCAATGAGATGGCCACCGCCGAGGCCTGGGGGACGCCCACCAGCCCCAGGAAGAAGACAAAGGCCGCCTCCTTGAGCCCGATGCCGTTCACCGAGATAGGGACGACCAGGACGAAGGCGATGAGAGGATTGAAGAGGAAAAAATAAAAGGGCGATACTCCCAGGCCCAGGGCCTCTGAGATGGCATACTGCACTAAGCTGGTTATCGCCACAACTGAGATGGAGATGAGCAAGCCCTGGAAGAGGGCAGAGTAGCTCCGCCGGTAAACCTGTAGGGCGTAGAACACCCGCTTAGCCGTGGGCTTGAAGGCCGCCAGCACCGGCAGATCGAAGATGAAAGCGCCACGCCTGGTCAGCCGCCGGGAGAGCAAGAGCGAAAAGCCCAAGAGCAGGACCCCAAAGGCCAGGGTGATCGCCACCACGACCTGATCCAGCCCCACGTCAGCGCCCACCACGAACATGGCCAGGAGCGCCATGACCAGGGCGGCGGCGAAGAAGGCCAAAAGCCCTACCAGCCGGTCCACGAGCACCGAGATGGCGGCCTTCTCCGGCTCAGCGGTATGCCTGGCCAGGTCATAGGCCCGCACCACGTCGCTGCCCACATTCGAGGGAAGAACGTTGCCGAAGAATAATCCCACGAAGGTGAAGGCCAACAGAGAGAGGAAGGGCACCCGGAGTTCCTGGGCTTCCAGAAGTATCTGCCACTTGAGATTGCCCACGGTGATGGCAGCCAGGTAGAGCAAAAGGGCCAGCAGGAGGTAGAAAGGGTTGGCGTTGGAAACGAGCTCCCAGATTCTTGGAAAATTTACGCCCAAAAGGTATACAATGAGCCCCAGGCTCACCGCGATCTTGACCAGGGTGAAAAGCCTTCCTCTCAAGGGCCGCCCCTCTTTGATTGCTCTGGCTTGTCAACCCCCGTCACGTCAACCTCTTTGGTGGTCCAGGCCATGTCCCAGACCACGTGCTTTTCCCTTCTTATATAGTAGTCGTAGGCCCCCAGCATACGCGAGAGAAACTCCATCGAGCCCACCCAGAAGAGGTAGAGGATGATCCGAAGGGCCCCGGCCAGCTCTTCCAGGGCTATCCTGATCACCTTCGCATTGTCCAGGCTGGAAACCCGGTAGCCGTACTTGCGCCGCAGGTGCAGGTGCCCGGCATAGTTGCGTCGTCGCTGCCGAATCCAATCACCTATAGTCGTCGGGCCCATGTTGTACACCACCGCCTCCGGTGCATAGCGCACCTCCAGGCCCCTCTTGATCACCAGGGCCTCCACGAAGGCCTCGTCCATGGCCACGTCGGGCGGGATCTCGTCCAGCACCTTCCGAAAGGCAATGAGCTCGCCCAGGCGGGGGATCTCCAGGCTGAGCTGGTGCTCCAGCCTGAGCCGCAGGTGCGACATGTATCCCACCACGTCCGAGGGCGCGTTCACCGGTATTTTCTGGGCCCCCGTCATGCCCACCTTGGGATCAGTGAAGGGCAATACCAGGTGTTCAATGGTGCCGGGCCCGGGCAGGGTGTCGCCGCTCTCCAGGACGCAGATCTCCTCTTTCGCTGCCTTAAGAATGAGGTTAACTGCTGCAGGCTTGCCCTCCCGGCGCTCCTGCACGATGAGCTGAATCCGGCGATCTTTGCCCTGGTACTCGCGGATCACCGGCACGGTGTTGTCGGTGCAACCCGAGGCCACCACAATGATCTCGGTGATCTCCACGCAGTGCAGTTCCTGGCCCAGCAATGCCTCCAGGAGCTTGCCGATGTTCGCCTCCTCGTTGTGAGCGGTCACCCCCACGCTGCATTTCAGTTGCATGGCTCCCCTTCTAACTGCTTACCGCGTCTCTCAGTTTCCAACCACCCCTTGGGCAGCACCAGCCGCGCCCCCATGCGAAGGACTCGGGGCAGGTTGAGCCAGGTGTCCTTTCGGGCCAGGGTGCGCCAGAGGCGATGGGGCCGGAGGTAAAACCGGCGATAGGCCTCCCGCCACTTGCGCTCTTGAAGCTCCGCGGTGAGGCCGTCCATCTCATAACGGGCCTTGCCCTCGAAGAAGACGAAGTCATCCCAGTCGTCCATCAAGAACCGGCCATTGGCCTTCACCTGCTCGTAAAGCACGGTGCCCGGGAAGGGCGTGGTCATGGAGAAGTTGGCCACCACCGGGTCCAACTTGCAGGCCAACTTGATGGTCTCGTCCATGGTTGCCTCCGTTTCCCCAGGCAGCCCGATCATGAAGAAGCCGATGGTTTCCAGGCCCAACTTTCTCGCCGCTTTGAATGCCGCCTCTACCTCTTCCAGCTTCAGGTGCTTATCTATGCTGTTCAGGATGACCTGGTCGCCGCTCTCCACCCCGAAGGCCGTGCGCTTCAGCCCCGCCCTCTTCATCTGGGCCAGGGATTCCTCGTCCGCCAGGTTAGCCCGGATGCCGTTGATAAGGATCCAGGGCACCCGGTTGAGCCCGGCGGAGATAAGCCCGTCGCAGATGGCCCGGACCCGTTTGCGGTCGATGTTGAAGGAGTCGTCCAGGACACCGATCTCCCGGGCACACCTCTCCTCCACCAGCCATCTCCACTCGGCCAACACGTTCTCCGGCGAGCGGGCCCGCCACCGGGCCGGGAAGATGGACTGCGAGCAATAGTGGCAGCGATAGGGGCAGCCCCGGGAGGTCATGATGCTGTAGCTGGGGGTATTCTCCTGGGGGTTGTCGATGGCCGGCTGCAGGCTGGTGTAGCGGTCGATCTGGAAGAGATGGTAGGCCGGGAACGGCAAATTGTCCAGGTCGGTGATCAGGGGGCGGTCTGGATTGTGGACGACGACGCCCCCTTTTTGAAAAGATAGCCCCGGCACCGAGGCCAGGTCCTGTTTCCACCGGTCACCTCCCCGGACTTCCAGTAGCTCACAGAGCTCTCTCCAGGTCGCCTCCCCCTCGCCTCGCACCACTACGTCGACGAAGGGCTTTTCCAGGCTCTCTTGCGGCAGCACGGTGGGATGAGGCCCTCCCAGGACCACCGGCACGTCCTTGAGCGCCTTTATCTCCTGGGCCGCCCGCCATGCCGCCTTGATCTGAGAGGTGTTGGCCGTGAGGCCGACGATGGCTGGCGTTGGCTCCAGGGCCTGGGCTAGAGGCGTGTCATCTACGTTCATGTCCAGCAGGCGAACCTGGTCGCCGCGCTGCTCGGAGACGGCACCGATGTAGGCCAGGCCCAGGGAGGGTGTGGTCCGCACATCAATGGGCAATTTGGACTTGGGGGTGATCAATAGTACCCGCAACGTGTACCCTCTATCGAGAAAAAACCCCTGGAAGCGAGGCCTCACAGGGGATATCCCTTGGGCTGTTGTGGTGCCAGGCGGAACACCGGGAGTATATCACATTGGCCGCCGCAAGTCCACCGGGGCGGATCGCCAATGACTCTCATTTCCTAACTCTCCAAGAAGGCAATAATAACCCCCATCACTATCTACCCCTATGTTACAAATCTCGAAATCTTTAAACTCTCTTGTAAGTATTTCTTTGTTGAAAAAGTAGTGTATTACTCCTTTCTCCCTCCCTTCCAGTGGTACATAAGTCCTTGGAGCTATTTCTTTGGAGCGCGAATCTCTCTTTTTGAGGTTTACCTTACGAACTGTAACAAAAACCAATCCATGGGGTTTCAATACTCTTCTTACTTCTTTGATTACTTGTCGAATTATTTCGATTTTTGCATGATAGATCGTTCTGGTACTAATTACGGCATCGAAAGAATTATCAGGATATGGCAATGAGCTGGTTATTAAGCCTACCGTGAGGCTAGCATGAAGATGCATCTCAGCTAATCGTTGTTTTGCCTTTTTTGTTCCTTCTTCAGATATATCAATTCCATACACATCGAAGCCTTTCTGCGCTAGGTAGACGGTATGCCTTCCTGCACCATACCCTAAATCGAGGATCCTCCTCACATTACGTTCTTTAAACAGGTCTGTTATCCACGGTATATCCTCATCCACTTCGAGTGCGCACTCGACCCTTTCCGTTTCCTTCAAATATATATCATTCCAGCTTTTTTGACTTATTGACTCATTGCGATCCATTAGTTAATTCACCTCACGGCGTTGTAATGTCATTAACAAACGATTGGCTGAAGGTCTCGTAGGGCAGGTTGGCCACGACATGCACACGCCATCTAGGACCGAACACTGCTCCAACAGGCGATACATTCGTTCACCCCAACAATCCGAGTGGCCTACCTGCCGCTATCGTGTTGTGGCATGGCAGGTAGGCTGCTCTATTGGTCTGGCAGATCCAGGACAGACACCGCCAAGGACGCTACGTGCCCTTGCCGGGCTGGCCCATCACCACCGCAGCCAACCCTGCCCTACATTCTGGAAGGTGTACCAGGTGTCTGGCAGAAACTTCGCTAGCAGGGAGCGGCTAGCTGCTATCTGCTAAGGGGAGATGGCCCGGCGCACGACTCCCTGGGCCTGGCGGAGCCGTTCCCTGGCTTGATGAGCATCGGCATGGCCGAGTAGCATCACCAGGGCCACTTTCACCTCGTCGTCAGCCTCTTTTAAGGCTCGGGCGGCGTCCTCGGCGCTCACGCCCGCCACGATCTGGATCATCCGCCTGGCCCGGGCCCGCAGCTTGGGATTGGTTGGCTTTAA
>DYIS01000095.1:5245-9124 GCA_020723545.1 Ktedonobacter racemifer | reverse complement strand
GACATCACTTTTTGGGAGTATTCGCCATAGACTCCATGGCGCACCGGCAGGAAGATGGCAGGGGGGCAGAGCCGGGCAGCCCGGGAGATGGGCATCGCGGAGCGAACGCCGTACTCCCGGGCGGCATAGGAGGCGGAGGACACCACCCCTCGCCCTCGGGGATCAGCTCCCACGATGATAGGCTTGCCCTTTAGGCCGGGGTCAAGCAGCTCCTCCACGGAGCAGAAAAAGGCATCCAGGTCCACACAGATGATCTGGCGACTCGACATGGCTACGACCGCCGCTACCTGGTGTTCATCATAAGTGTATCACAGCTTACTCCAGCGTGCAATCTTGTCTGATTTCTTGACTAGTAAAGGATTTGAGCCTCTGCTCCCTGCCGTGCTATAATGCCTGCGGGGCTGAGGTACTGGTCCACGGACAGGTCTCGGGATGGAGGCATGAGGGTGGCAGTGCGACTGACCTTTTACGATGGCGTGGGAACAATCGGTGGCAACAAGATACTTCTGGAGGACCTGGAACAGGCCACCAACGTGTTCCTGGATTTCGGCACCTCCTTCGGCAAACGAGGGCTGTATTTCGAGGAATACCTGAAACCGCGGTCCGTGGCCGGGCTTCTGGACCCCTTGGAGATGGAACTTCTGCCGCCTTTGAGGGGCATCTATCGGGACGACCTGGTAGTCACCCCCCAGGTCTGGGACCGGGTGGCGGCATCACCCTTGGGCCGTGAGCTGTCTGTGAACGGCGTTTTGCTCTCCCACGCTCACGTGGACCACAGCGGCTATATTTCGTTCCTCCGCCCGGACATCCCCATTTTCGCCTCTACCATGACCGCCTTGATAGCCAGGGCGATGCAGGACTCCAGCCCGGCGGATTTCGAGCGAGAGGTGGCCTATTTGAGCCAGCGCGAGCTGACAGGGGATCTCCTGCGCTCCGGCCGCTCCGCCCGACAGCGTCCATTCGTCTGGCTGGACGCCGCATCCATCCCGCCAGAGCTAAGGGCTTTCTGGTATAAAAACCCCGCCAAGACCAAGGGCTGGGACCCGGGCCCTCCACTGGCGGCCACTGATAGGGTGGGAGGCCTCCATGTGCGCTCTTGGCCGGTGGATCATTCGATCTTCGGGGCTGCTGCCTACGCCGTGGAGACGAGCTCCGGATGGATCGTCTACACCGGCGACCTGCGCCTTCATGGCACGCAAGGCGAACTCACCCGGCAGTTCGCTGAAGAGGCCCGAGCTCTTGAACCCAAGCTCCTGCTCTGCGAGGGCACCCGGGCGCGCAGAGAGGAGTGCATCACCGAGGAGATGGTGCGGGATGAGGCTTTGGCGGTGGCGGCCCGGGCCCCGGGGCTTCTCATCGGGGACTTCGGCCCGCGTAATGTGGAGAGGCTACTGACATTCCTGGAGGTGGCCCGGGCCACCAAACGCCGTCTGGCGGTGACCCTCAAGGATGCCTATCTGCTGGAGGCCATGCATCTGGCCAACCCCACGGTTCCTACAGTGAACGACACCGAGGACATGTTCATTTACAACGAGCGGAAGGGCACCGTGGCCGGCTGGGAAGAAGAGTTGCGCCAGAGATGTGCCAACAAGGTCTCGACCGCATCCCAGGTCCACGAGGACCCCCGAGGATTCCTTCTGTGCTTGAGCTTTTTTGACATCAATGAGCTCATCGACATCGATCCGTCAGAGGGTGTTTACATCTACTCCTCCTCCGAGGCCTACGACGAAGAACAGGAGATCGACATGAAACGACTTAAGTGTTGGCTAGAGCATTTCCACCTGCGCTTTGTCGGAGAGGAGCATGGAAACCTTCACGCCTCCGGCCATGCCAGTGGGCCAGAGCTCTTGGAGCTCGCCAGGATCATCGAGCCCGAGATGCTGGTGCCGATACATACCGAGTGGCCTGATTACTTCGCCTCTGGCCTGGAGGGCACGGGCATCCGGGTGAGAGTGGTGGGCCTGGGCGAGTCCTTGGCATTTTAGGGTGTTCTTTAGTTAAATAAGCGGGATTTCTTTCGGGATGGGGTTGGGCAAGATGTGGGTCCTGGAAATACTGGCCGGGGTGCTGGTGATGTCAGGCTCGGCCGCCTGGGGCATCTACACCAGGCTTTTCTACCCCCATGCCCTTTTTCCGCTGGGCTTTTGGCTCGTGTCCGATGGCCTGGAATACCGGCTCTCGGGCCTGTCTTTGCTGCGCCGCTGGCCGCTGTGGGTCGATATGCTCCCTCTCGGAGCCTTCTTGGGATTGGTGTTGGATTTCCAGATGGTTGCCATCAGTGGCATCCTGGAGTACGTCTCGGTGAAGGGCATAGCGGCCGCGATATCGCTATACCTGGGCTGGGGCCTTTGCCTGCCGGCCATCTACAGCTCGTACCGGGTCTTTGCGCTGCTGCTGGGTCGTTCCCGGGCTCTGGGGATGAGGGTTCTGGCCGTGGAGGCGCAGCGCCGCACCTTCCCCCTACTGGGCGCGGCGGGGGCCTTCTTCGTAGCAGCGTCGCTTTTTGTGAAGATGTACGTGGGGACCTGGGGACCAGGGGTCATCGCCAGTTTTTCTGGCCTCTGGCTGTTCCTGGAGTACGTTGAGCACACTCGGGGCCGCCGGGGCTTGCTGAAGGCCTTCCTCCAAGGAGACTGGCTACCGGTATTCGCCATGGTGATCCCGGCTGGTGTCCTGGCTGTTCTCTGTGAAAACCTCAACCTGGCTATGGAATCCTGGACGTACCGCAACCTCTTCTGGTTTGAGCCCGAGCTTCTTGGGGTACCGTTGGTAGCCTATTTCGGCTACGTCTTCTGGTTCATCCTTTTCCTGTCTTTTTATGAGGCGATCCGCTGGCGAGGTCGCGGCACCTGGCAGGAGGGTCCGTGATCAAGGTAGGTTTCCAATGGTGGAGATCCGGCAGCCGTTTTACAGATTGCTGCGGGTGGAATTGGGCCGGCGATGAGGCCAAACGTCGGCGGCTCAAGGAGAGAGGGTACTGGTTTCTGGCGGTCACGGGTACCAGCTTGATGAGAGCCTGGACAGACTCAGAGATTGGCTTGGGCGAGGCTGAAAGTTGATTCACATATCCTGCTCGATGTCTGAGGCACAGCAGGTATCCAAGGAGGCATGGCCATGGACAAGGAACTGGAGCTTGCACGCCAGCAGGTGAACTGGACGCGCTACGGGCCCGGTCAGAAAGCGGGCCATTACGAAAGCTTCTTCCAACGGGCCAACCATCCAAGCCGCCCGCTCGCTTTTTGGATACGGTACACCATTTTTAGTCCCCATAATCGTCCAGAAGACGCCTTGGGTGAACTTTGGGCCGTTTATTTTGACGGAGAGACTGGTCACCACGTTGCCGTCAAGAAGGAAGTCCCGTTCAAACAATGCACTTTCAAAACGTCGGCGTTCTTCGTAGAAGTTGCTGACGCCCGGTTGGAACCAGGTAGGCTAAAAGGGTCTGTTGCTTCCGGCGAGCACATGATCGCCTGGGATCTTGCCTTTAGCGGTGAGGCAGAACCGCTCTTCTTGTTGCCACTCAGCCTCTACAAAACAGGATTCCCCAAGGCCAAGAGCCTGGTCGGATTGCCCATGGCTGTCTATAACGGGTTCATATCCGTGGGTGGCAAAGGGATCGAGATTGTAGACTGGGTCGGCAGCCAAAACCATAACTGGGGCGCTAAACATACCGACCTTTACGCGTGGGGTCAGGTTGCTGGTTTTGATACCCACCCCGATAGCTTTCTGGAAGTGGCCACCGCCCGACTCAAGATAGGGCCATTCTGGACACCGTTTATGACTCCCCTGGTGCTACGTCACCAGGGTGAGGAGATCGCGCTTAACGCCTTGATGCAGACGATCCGTGCCCGGGTCCTGGAAGCCCGGCGGGGTGACCCG
>DYIS01000095.1:0-5235 GCA_020723545.1 Ktedonobacter racemifer | reverse complement strand
ATCCGTGCGAAGGCGGCGTACAGCTATTTCACCTGGAACTTCAGGTCGGAGACAGACGAAGTGTGCGTTGAGGCCACGATATCGGCGCCGAGGGAGGCTTTTGTTGGGCTAAATTACTATAACCCTCCAGGAGGCAACAAGCATTGTCTCAACAGCAAGATCGCTTCCTGCGAACTCAAAATCACCTACAAGAGATCGGGCAAATCCAGTACGCCAGAAGTCCTTTCCACCAAACACCGTGCTGCTTTTGAGATCTTGACAGACGACCGAGCTCACGGCGTTGAGATCTGCGTTTAGTTGAATCTTACTCGCATTTCACATCTCACATCTCACATGGGTGGGCGAAATCCATGGGAGGCTCTCCCGCGCGAGAAATCCAAGAAATGGCGGTAGGAAACGATAGTCTGAGTAGCATTGACCCGGAACGCCAGAAGCAGGCGGTGGCCTACGCCCGGGCCCAGTACCTTCTCCTGGCCGCGAATCTGATGGTCTTGACCGCTTACGTCCTGGCCTGGCTACTCACCGGCCTGTCTCGCAACCTGGGTGCGGCCCTGGCGACCCTTACACCTTTCCGGCCAGTGCTGGTAGCCCTCTACTTGACTCTCTTCGCTCTGGGTTACGCCGTGATCACGTTTCCCTTGGACTTTCTGGCCCATCGCCTCTCCTGGCGCTATGACCTCTCCGTTCAGACCTTCTGGGCCTGGCTGGCCGACCTGGGCAAAGCTGGTCTCCTCAACCTGATCCTGGGCCTGGTGGTGGGGGAGGTGTTCTATGCCCTCCTGGCCATGGCTCCAACCACTTGGTGGCTCTGGGCTGGAGCCTTCCTTTTTTTGTTCATCGCTGTGCTGGCTAACCTATACCCGCTGGTCATCGTGCCCATCTTCTTCAAGATGACACCCGTGGCCGATGCGGGGTTGGTCGAGCGACTTACCCGTATGGCTCAGCAGGCCGGCACCCAGGTGCGAGGCGTCTTCACGTTGGACTTCTCCCGCAAGACCACCGCTGCCAACGCTGCCCTCATGGGCTGGGGCAACACCCGCCGCATCGTCTTGAGCGATACTTTGTTGGCGCACGACACACAGGACGAGGTGGAAGTGATCCTGGCGCACGAACTGGCCCACCACGTCCACGGGGACATATGGAAGAGCATGTTGGTGAGTGGCCCGCTTCTGTGGGGCGGCTTGTGGGTCGCCGCCCGATTCCTGGCCTGGGCGGTGGCGCGCTGGGACTTCAGCGACCTGGACGACATCGCCGCCTTCCCGCTCCTGGCCATGTCTTTGGGAGGCTTCGCTCTGGTGACGATGCCTCTGGCAAACGCCTACTCTCGCTGGCGAGAGAAGCTGGCCGACGAGTATGCCCTGCGAATCACCGGCAACCCGGTGGCCTTTCTCAGTGGTATGGCCAAGCTCGCCAATCAGAACCTGGCCCAGGTGGAGCCGCCACGTTGGGCCGTCTGGCTCCTGTACACCCACCCGCCGATTGGAGAACGTCTGCGGATGGGAGAGCGATGTTCGAAAAACGAAACAACGGCGGTCATCCCATTTTATTAGAGGACGCCCACCGTTGTTCGAGTATGTCGCCCATGGTACCCCTGGAGCGACTCGAACGCTCGCACCTGGCTCCGGAGGCCAGTGCTCTATCCTCTGAGCTACAGGGGCACAAATACATTATACCATAAAGCCCTGGCCGGGTGCAAAGATTGGCGAAGATGACGACCGACCGCTGACCGCAGAAAAGATATCGGCCGTCGGCTATGGGCCGTCAAGGAGGCGATGCTGCTCTCCCCTGAGCCTTACGGCAGCACACTCAAGGGGTTCAAGGCCCGGCCGTTCAAGAAGACGCGAAAATCCAGGTGGGGCCCGGTGGAACGGCCGGTGGAGCCCATCTTGCCGATGAGCTGGCCCTTCTTCACCACCTGGCCCACCTTGACCTCCCAGGCGTTCAGGTGGCTGTACCAGGTCTGGTAGCCGTTGCCGTGGTCGATGATCACGATGTTGCCGTATCCCCCGTCCTTGGGCCCTACGTAGACCACGGTCCCATCGCCGGCGGCCACAATGGGATGGTTCAGACTCTTGGCGATGTCGATCCCCAGGTGGCGGGCCCAAAAATACTGGGTGATGATGCCGCTGGCGGGCCAGATGAAGGGCTTGCCCGGGGCGGGTTTGGGAGGCGCGGCCGGTGGAGTGGCCGGGGCCTTTTTGGCCGGGATGGGGGTGGGTGCCGGGATGTAGACAACCGCAGGCGGTTTCTGCCCGCCGGGGATCACCAGTTTCTGCCCTACGGAAAGCCGGCTGGGGTCGGAGATATTGTTGCCAGCATAGCCGAGGATGGCCTTCTGGCTGACTTTGTGTCTATTGGCGATGGTCTCCAGGGTGTCCCCGGGGCGGACGGTATAGGCCACACCGCTGAACGGCAGGATAGTGAGCTCCTGGCCCACCTTGAGGTAATGGGGGTTGCCCTCCAGGCTATCGTTGGACCACACGATGGTGTCGGTAGAGATGCCAAAGCGACTGGCCAGAGAGCTCAGGGTGTCTCCCGGCTTCACTACGTAGGTGAAGAGGGCTTGGCCCGGGAACCCCTCCACGCCACCGGTGCCGGTCGCTACCTCCGCATTCTCGCTACGGCGTTCCTGGCGCAGGAGCTGTAGCTCCTGTGCCTCCCTCTCCAGGGCCTCCAGCCACTGGGTGACACCCTCCTCCTGGAGCTGGTCCTGGCTGAGCTCGGCCGGCATGCTCGCCAACGGTGAGGGAGTGACCACGGCGAGCTCACCGATGCGTGGGGCGGCCAAAGTGGTGCTTACCATCCCCCCGACCAACGTCAGGACCATCAGGAGACCGTGGGCGGCAAGCCGGCTCTCCCGCTGGCGCAGCCAGGGGCCAAGCCGGTCCGAAAACCCCGGCCCTGGAGGAGCCTGTGGCTTATGGTCGGCAGACCAGGGGGAAAGAGAGGTGAGCCTGGCCACCGCCTGGCGCAGTTCCGGGTCGATCTTGTCCTCGGCTATCTTCCTGGTCCCCTTTCAGTGGAGATGGCCAGCACAAGTGGATTATAGCACAAGCGCTGGGGGCTTCTCAAGTTAATAAAAAACACTGCCAGTTGCTGGGCAGTGTTCCCTCGAACCCTGGTTCGAATGGTCGGATGCGACGCCGGAATAACATGAACTTCGGCATCCATTCACTAGGTCTTGATTGCCTGGTTAAACCGGTGCATCAAGCGTGACTTGCGCCGAGCGGCATTATTCTGGTGAAGGACCCCCCTCTCCGCTGCCAGGTCCAGGGCACTCACGGCCTGGTTGACGGCCAGGTGGGCCTCCTCCAGGTTTCCCGCGGCGATTAGCTTTTCCGCCTTGTCAATGTAGGTCTTGGCGGCGGAGCGCAATGGCTTGTTGTACTGGCGGCGGCGCTGGGCCACCCGGATCATTTTGATGGCAGACTTAGTATTGGCCAACTCTTCACCCTCTTTTGGTAGTCTGAAAGCAGAAAACAGCCACGGAAGTATACAACATTTCCACCGGTTTGTCGAGGGTTTTTTGAGCCTCGTGCCGCTTGACGTTCAACGTTTAACGTTCAACTTTCATACTTAGACTATAGCCTGAACTCCGGTGCAGGAGGAAAGGGATGCTTTTTCTCCTTCTCCTCTTCTTTTTTCTGATCAGCGGTCTTGGGCTTGCTCCCCAGGACACCCCGGATGAAGCCCACGAGCCCGCCCTCGGGAGCGGGTGCGGCCTCGGCGGGAGGGGGTGGGGCTGCCTCTTCCTGGGCCAGCCTGGCCGCCAGGGTCTCCTGGCCCTCGGCCCTGGAAATGGCCTGGGCGGCCTCGCGGGCGGCCAGGGACGCCAGGCCCGGGACGGCTGGGGGCCTCTCGAGGATGGGTGTGGGAGCCTCCGCCGCGGTGGGGGCCGGCACCGCCACCGGTGGAGCGGCGGCCTCGGCCAGGCCCCTGGTCACGGCCTCGTCGCTCACCACGAAGGGCCCTCGGGCCTCAGGGACTTGGCTGGGCATGGCCTGGAGGATCCGGGAGAGGTCGGTGGCCGTGCGCCCTGCCTCGAACAAAACGGCCCCCAGTTTAGCCTGGGGTGAGAGCAGCACGGCCAGGACACCCAGAGTGGAGATCGAGGAGAGCAGGGTGGCGCCACTTCCCCAGTTAACGTAGACCTGTTGAAGCTGGCCGCGCTGCAGTTCGCCGGAGATACGTTCCCCCAGCCCCAGCATGGCGGCCAGCATGTTGGCGGAACCGCCGCCCAGGCTGGCGGGCAGGGTGGAGGCGAGCAAGGAACCATCTGCGGCGATGACGGCGGCGGCATCGATGCCAGGGGTGGCCCTGGCCTGGTGTAGGCGGGCGAGGATGTCCCTGTCTACGCTCATCTTGGCCTCCTTGGAGGGAGTTGATCGCGGCTGGCCCCGATACTTTGATTCTGTGTAATGTATCGGGGCTGGCCAACTGACATACCAAAGACTAGAGGTTTCGAGTCGCCCGAGGTATATGCCCATAGTATAGTCTACCATCTTTTTCAAGTCAAGAGCTTATGCTATAATGCGAACCGGAGTGCGTGCCTGCCGATACCCGGCCTTCGGTGCCTGAACTCTGGCCGCCTCAGGCCGCAAGAGCTAGGATGGCCCTTGAAGCCAACATTGCTAATAGAGAAGTGGACGGTGGGAGAGCACTGCGCACGCCGGCTGGGCGGCCGACATAGGGTCTGACTGACAGAAAGGTTGGGAGACCTGCGGACGTGGGGCATGGTCGCCTGGGTGGCCAGCACCGGCCAGCCTCTTCTGGCCAATGACGTCAATGCAGAGCCACGCTATCTTCCCCACCATGCCCTTCCGGATACCCAGGCGGAGCTGACTGTGTCGCTCAAGATCGGCGAAGGGGTCATCGGCGTGCTAGATTTACAAAGCGCCGCGAACGATGCCCGTTTCTTTACTGGTAAAGGAAGGCGGCGCGCAGCAATCCGGGCTGCATTCGCGGTGAAAGCAGCCCGGGGGTGTCGGCTTCTTTACCAGTAAAGAATCAGAACGTGCGCTGGAAGACCACGTACCAGCGTTGGCTGGGGACCGTGCCCTTCACCTCTAGCGCTTTCTCCTGGGAACGGTCCGCGTTCACTGCGAGCCAGTACGTACCAGGGTTCACCGTGAAGACGATCCAGACGCCATCTTTCAGGCTCGGATGCGAGGCATCTGGTAGGATGGTTCGCTCGGCTGCACTGCGATCGCCCCATTCCATCTTGACGGAGGCACC
>DYIS01000094.1 GCA_020723545.1 Ktedonobacter racemifer | reverse complement strand
CAGGACATTCTCATGGCGGGCCACAAAGGCGCAGGTGGCCAGTTCCTGGAGGAGGGTGCGGTTCACCCCCGGCGCCGCCGTAAAGTCAAAGTGGGCCAAGCCCTTCTGCGGGTCACAGCCGGACTCGGCGAAGCGCCGGGCCAGGCGTTGTTGGCTCCGGCGCTCGAGCTCGTCATCCAGGAGCAGGGCCAGGAACTCGGTCGGGGTGAGCTGCCGCTCGGTCGCCTGGGCGGCCCGGATGTCCAGGGTGAGCACCATGCCCGAGAGCTTGAGCTGGCGCAGTTTAGGCAGGAGGGGATGGGTCATCATGCGTCCACCTCCCGGGAGAGCGCGAAGAACTCGGCGCCCGAGCGGGCGAAGGCGAACTGACGGGGTTGGAGAGCGGAGGCCATCTCGGGCAGCGGCTCCCGGTCCAGGGCGGCGTTGAGGATCTCCTTGATGCGCCGGTGGCGGATGTCGCCGAAGTAGACGGCCCGGGCGCAGGCCGCCTCCAGGCGTGTGGGGCCGACGGTTTCTTCCAGACGGAGGATCGCCTGCACCGAGCGCAAGCGGTCCAGGGGGCGCTCCGCCAGCAACGCCTCGACGACTTGCCGGGTCGCTGGCCCGATGCGTGTGGCGATCTGCCGGCAGCGCTCCGGCGTGCGTTCCAGGTAGGCGGCTTTGTCGGGTGGGTAGTGCTCCAGGCGGGTGCGCCAAATACCGAGCGCGTTGGCCCGTTCATGGGTGGTGATGAGCTCTGCCCCGCGGAAGAGCTGCACTACTCGCTCGCCAACGTAGGCGTCCAGGGTCTGGCCGATGCAGGTGTAGGGCACCGAGTAGAAGCTGCCGGCGATGGTCACGTGGCAGTCGGGATGGACCTTGACCGGCTTGATCTCGCACAGGGTAAAAGGCTCCACCGGTAGAGGCAGAAGGAGAGCCTGCTCCTGCTCGGTGAAGAGCCGCAGCGGCGCCTGGTGTGTGGTGCCGTGGCGGCGGGTTCCCGCCACCTCCCGTACCCAGATGACCAGGCGCTGGTTAGCCACATGGATGTCGGCAAACGCCTGGCCGGCCATGAAGTTGCGTTGCAGGTAGTGGATGCCATTCTCGACCTTGCCCTTGTGGTGGGGCATTCCTGGCCGGGTGGGGCTGATGATGAAGCCGTAGTGCTGGGCCATGCGCCGGTAGGCCCCACCCAGTCCCGAGAATCGGGACACCAGGGCCTGGAGCACGGCCGCCTTGAGGTTGTCGGGCACCACGCGGCGGGGAACACCGCCCCAGCTTTCGAAGGCCCGGCGGTGCAGGGCAATCCAGGTCGGCGTCTTCTGGTCGAAGACCAGTTCCGCATACTGGTGACGGCTAAAGGAGAGGGTGGCCACAAAGGCATAGGCGGGGCACAGGCGGTCCGTGGCTGGGTCATACAACCGGCCGACGGGCCCAAAGTCCACCTGGGCTTCCTCGCCGGGGGTGGTGTGAACGCGCACCACCGCCTGCGGCTCTGGGGGACACAGACGATGCACGTAACGGCGCACCGCTGAGTAGCCTCCGGCGTAGCCGTAGTCCTCGCGGAGCCGGGCGAAGATGGCGGTCATCTCTACCCCCTGGTCCAGCAGGCGCTGGACGGTGTCGCGATAGGGTTCAACTGTGGAGGCCACCCGGGGCGGCTGCGGAGCCGGCCCCAGTGCCGAAGTGAGGGTCGCATCCTCGGGCAGGGGTGTGGTCGGATCGAGATAGCCGTGGCGCTCGGCCATCTGGCGGTACTTGTGCACCGTGGCCCGGGAAATGCCGAGGTCCCTGGCGATGCGGCGTTCGCTCTCTCCGGAGCGCAGGCGATGAATCAGGTCACGCAGGTAGTTCATGTGTAGACGCTCCACCGATAGCCCTCCTCCAGAAGTGTTCTGGTGGAGGAGTATAGCCACATCCTCGCCAGCAGGCCAGGGTGGTACACATCGGGCGATCACGGGTGGTACACATCGGGTGGCTACAGGTGGTACACACAAGGCGGCTATGCCTGGTACAGTATAGGGCGATCAATGACACCTTATGCCTTGACTGAGTTCTATTGCGTTGACCCCCAGTGCGACTGTCGCAGAGTAATGCTTAGTGTTTTCAACCCCGTTGTATCTAAGGGGTTCCTGGCATCTATTAGCTTTGGCTTTGATCGAGAGGGCGAGGATCCTGGGCCGTATCTCGACCCGCTGAACCCCCAGAGCCAGTACGCCAATGCCCTGCTTTCTCTGGTTGGGGTGGTTCTCTCTGACCCGGCCTATATCGCACGGCTGGAATCGCACTACAGGCAGGTCAAGGAAGCCTTGGCTGACGAGAAGCATCCTATCCACGGCATTATCGCGCGGGCCGGTCATCCGCGACTGGGACGGAGGAGGGCGCGCCGCAAGAGGATTCGATAGTATCGGGGCATTCGCCTGGTGATTTCTTTACTGGTAAAGAAAACGACATCACGCCCTGCGGGTACGATATCCGCCCTGCGGCTCTAGCGGGCAGCGCATAGCAGATGGCAGATAGCGGGAGGGATCAGTAGGAGACAGTTTCGACGCCGAATGACTCCTTGGGCATCGCCCCAGCTTACCTTTCTTTCCCCTTGCCGATAGGTAGCTGACGGATCCTGACTTTATGCTCTTCCACGATGATTATAGAGCCTTCGATCTCGGAGGGGGGAACGGTGCTCAACAAGTTGGCCAGAAGCCTGTTGACCTTAGCTGGCGTGGCGTGCTCGAGACGAAGAATGATCACCGGCAAGCCCCAGATCGAAGGCGTGGACAGCGTCATGGTCGAGGGTCTTGAGCAGAGAGACCGTTTGAGGGGAAACGGGCATGTCAGCAATGAATTTCATGCGGGGGTACTGCCTCTTCCTGGAGCGGGACGGTTCTCTCCCTGGTCAGCCAGGAGGCGTATTCGATAGACTGCTGGATGTCTTCCTCTTCCAGGTACGGGTACGCCTCCAGGATCTCTTTTGTGGACATCCCGGCTGCGAGCAGGTCCAAGACGAGGTAAACAGGCACCCTCATCCCTCGGATGCAGGGCTGCCCGTGGTAGATCTTAGGATCGATGGTGATCCTATCCAGCATGGAAGTCTCCTGGAAGGCCTGAGTTCACGCCCCATTATATCATATGCCCAGGCCGTCCGCAAAGGGGACTTGGAAGAGAGATACTATCACGAAGGCACTAAGACTTGGAGCATTCCCTTGTGCCTTGGGGTCTTGGTGGTTCGGCGCGGCGAGGCTGTTTGCAGGCTGTTGCCTGGATCGGGAGGGGGATCGCAGAGGGCAGCGAAAAGGGTTAGGGGATAGCACTATCCCCTAACCCTGAGCAATTAGGCCGTGCCGAATCGGGCTTCAATGTACTTAACCGCATCCCCGACGGTGCGGATCTTCTGGGCATCCTCGTCAGAGATCTCGCCGCCGAACTCCTCCTCCAAAGCCATGATCAGCTCCACCAGGTCCAAGGAGTCGGCCTTCAGGTCCTCGCGGAAAGAAGCCTCCGAGGTCACCTGGGCTTCGTCTACGTTCAGTTGGTCCACGATGATCTTCTTCACCCGCTCGAACGTGCTTCCGGACATCTTTTCACCCCCTTCCCTGATCCCGTTTGTAATCGGCCGGTTGGGCTGCACCAACGCCGGCGTTGGCGCGCAAAACTCGGCGCTAAGTATAGCAGCCCGTCGCAGGCTCGTCAAGACATTTACAAGATATTTACAAGTTTTGCTTGACAAAAGCGTCTCACCTTGTTAATATGGTTTTATCAGTCCAGCCATCTCGATCCCGCAGGACTTTTGCCTTTATGCCATAATCTTCACCACTACGCAAGGCTGGGCCGATAAAAATATCTCGATCCCACAGGATCTTTGCCTTTATGCCACAAATCCTGGATAAGGTCAATACCCCAGCCGACCTCCGAGGCCTGAGCCTCAGGGAGTTGAATCTCCTGGCTCAAGAGATCCGCCAGCTTCTCGTCGAGACGGTCAGCCAGACCGGCGGCCATCTGGCCTCCAACCTGGGCGTGGTGGAGCTGACCATTGCCCTGCACTCCACGTTCGAGAGCCCCAAGGACAAGATCGTCTGGGACGTGGGTCATCAGTGTTACGTCCATAAGCTCCTCACCGGCCGGAAGGACCGCTTCTCCACTATCCGCCAGTACCAGGGTCTTTGCGGGTTCACCGTACGGGAGGAGAGCTGCCACGACGTATTCGGGACCGGCCACGCCTCCACCTCGGTTTCGGCGGCCCTGGGCCTCGCCGTGGCCCGGGATCTCAGGGGAGACGACGAAAACGTGGTGGCGGTCATTGGCGATGGGGCCATGACCGGCGGCCTGGCTTTCGAAGGGGTTAACAACACCGGGCAGTTGCAGTCCAGGCTCATCGTCGTCTTGAACGACAATGAGATGTCCATTTCCCCCAACGTGGGCGCTCTGGCCCGGTATCTGGATCGGCTCCGGGCGGACCCGCGCTACTGGCACGCTAAGGGAGACGTGGAACGAGCCCTATCCAGGTGGCCCTTAGGCATCCGGGTGGCGGATGTCCTGAAACGATTGAAGAACAGCTTCAAGGGCCTGGTGATCCCCACCATGATCTGGGAGGAACTGGGGTTCACCTATCTGGGACCGGTGGACGGCCACGACATCGGCCGTCTGAAAGAGACCCTCGAGTTGGCCAAGAAGATGGAGCGCCCGGTTTTAGTCCACGTGGTCACCAAGAAGGGCAAGGGCTACGAGCCGGCCGAGGAGGACGCGGTCAATTTCCACGGCCTGCCACCGAACGGAACCAAGAAGGTCCTTGCCCCCACCTACACCAAGGTATTCGGCCAGACGGTGGTGAAGATGGCCCAGCGGGACCCCCGGGTGGTGGCCATCACCGCGGCCATGCGGGAGGGCACCGGGCTGGTGGATTTCGCCAAGGCCTTCCCTCACCGTTTCTTCGACGTGGGCATCGCCGAGGAGCATGCCGTCACCTTCGCTGCGGGCCTGGCTTCCCAGGGGATGCGCCCCGTCGTGGCCATCTATTCCACCTTCCTGCAACGTGCCTACGACCAGGTGATCCACGACGTGTGCATCCAGAACCTGCCGGTGGTCTTCTGCGTGGACCGCGGCGGCATCGTGGGCGACGACGGTCGAACCCACCAGGGCACTTTCGACCTTTCCTATCTTCGGCATGTGCCCAACATGGTCCTGATGACACCCAAAGACGAGAACGAGCTGGTGGCCATGTTGTGGACTGCCCTGCAGGTCGAGGGCCCAGTGGCCATCCGCTATCCCCGCGGCGCCGGGGTGGGAGTCCCCCTGGAGGAGGAACCGGCCTCCCTGCCCATTGGCAAAGCGGAGGTGCTGCGCCGCGGTCGAGACCTGGCCATCCTGGCGGTGGGGGTGACCGTCCATCCAGCCCTGGCGGCGGCGGAGACGTTGAGCCTGGAGGGCATCGATGCCGCGGTGGTCAATGCCCGTTTTGTGAAGCCCATGGATCGCTCCCTCATCGTGGGCCTGGCCAAGCATTTCAGGCGCATCGTCACCGTGGAGGAGAACGCCCTGGCTGGCGGCTTCGGCAGCGCGGTCCTGGAGCTCCTGGAGGAACGCGGGATCACCGGAGTGAACGTGAAGCGCATCGGCCTTCCCGACGAATTCGTGGAACACGGCACCCAGGAGGTCCTGAGGAATAAGTACAATCTCACCAGCGAGGGGATCATCAAGCTGGTCAGGAACTATTTCCCGGAGTTGAGGCTCCTCTCTACGCCCGCGCCCCCGATGGAAGGAGAGAGCGCTCAACACGCCTCCGCCAGGTTGCACAATTAGTGACCCCTCCAGGTTTCCTTTCCCGAGGCATCCTATCCTTAGCCACGACGTGCACGTCGTGGCTATTTGATTGAGTATATGGGTCGCCGAAGACAATGGCCGACCAGCACAGCCAGCGCAAGCGCGAACACCTGAGGATTGCCCTGGAGGAGCCCGTGGAATTCCAGCGGGTCTCGGCCGGGTTCGAGCGCTTCTCGTTTGTCCACTGCGCCTTGCCCGAGTTCTCCCTGGACGAGGTGGAGACTGGCCTTTCCCTGTTTGGCAAGGCCCTAAGGGCTCCGATATTCATCTCGGCCCTCACCGGCGGCACGGCCGAAGCCCAGGAGATCAACCGCCGTCTGGCCAGGGCCGCCCAGGAACTGGGTCTGGCCATGACCGTGGGCTCCCAGAGGGCGGCCATCGAGGACGAGGCCCTGGCCTCCACCTATCAGGTCCGCGACGTGGCGCCGGATATCCTGCTCTTCGCCAATCTGGGGGCGGTGCAACTGAATTACGGCTACGGCCTGGGGGAATGCCGCCGGGCGCTGGAGATGATCGGGGCCGACGGGTTGGCCTTGCACCTCAACCCGTTACAGGAGGCCTTGCAGCCGGAGGGCAATACCGATTTCCGGGGGCTCAAGGAGAAGATCGCTGCCGTCTGCCGCGGCCTGGCAGTGCCCGTTCTGGTGAAAGAGGTGGGCTGGGGCATCTCCGGCCAGGTGGCCGCGATGCTGGACGAGGCCGGCGTGGCCGGCTTCGAGGTGGCCGGGGCGGGCGGCACCTCCTTCAGCGCCATTGAGATGCACCGCATCAAGGACACAGCCAGGCGCCGGGTAGCCCAGGCCTTCGCTGACTGGGGGCTCCCCACCGTCGAGTGCATCACCCTGGTACGCCAGGCCGCGCCGTCTCGGCTGCTCATCGCCAGCGGCGGAGTACGCAGCGGCGTAGATGTGGCCAAGGCCCTGGCTCTGGGAGCCGACGCCGCCGGCCTGGGCCTGCCGCTCTTGAAGGCCGCCTCTTCTTCCCGCCAGGCAGTCGTGAACTATCTGGAAAGGCTGATCCATGAGCTTCGCCTGGCCATGTTCTGCACCGGGGCCAGGACCATCACCGAATTGAAGGGCCGCCCCTTGGTAGCAGGGGGGCGGTGGCGCAGGGGAGCAGGGGAGCAGGGGAGCGGCACCCCAGCACCCTAGCGCCCCAGCCAGAACAGGGAGCATTGATTGGACGTTCAAGTGATCCTGGAGCGTTATCAAGCGCTCATCGCCGCCGAGCTGCAGACAAGCATTCGTTCGGGCCAGGCCGAGCTGGCACCCTTCTACGACATGATGCGCTACCATCTGGGCTGGTTGGACTCGAGCTTCCGGCCAACAACCGCGGACCCGGGCAAGAGGCTCCGCCCCACCCTGTGCCTCTTGACCTGCGAGGCCGCCGGTGGCGAAGTGGAGCGAGCGGCCCCGGCGGCCGCGGCGCTGGAATTGATGCACAACTTCTCCCTCATTCACGACGACATCGAGGACCAGAGCGAGGAACGGCGCCACCGACCCACCGTCTGGAAGAACTGGGGGGTCGCCCAGGCCATCAACACCGGCGATGGCATGTACATCCTGGCCAGCCTGGCCCTCCAGCGCCTGAGCCAACGGGGTGTGCCGGCCGACGTCGTGTTGGCCACCGCCCGGGTTTTCGACGAGACGTGTCTTGAACTCTGCCAGGGGCAGTATTTGGACCTGAGCTTTGAGACACGCAACGACGTCACCGTAGCCCTATACCTGGAGATGATCCGGGGGAAGTCGGCGGCGCTCTTCTCCGCCTGCACCCATATCGGCGCGCTCCTGGCCAGCCCCGACCCGGCCCTGGTCGCCGCCTACCGCCGCTTCGGCCTGAACCTGGGCCTGGCCTTTCAGATCGTGGACGACATCCTGGGCATCTGGGGCGACCCCGCGCTCACCGGCAAATCCGTGGCCTCGGACGTCATGAGCAAGAAGAAGACCCTGCCTCTCTTGTACGCCCTGGAGCAGGAGAAGCGGGTTGGTGGCACGGACATCTTCGAGATCTACCGCCAGGACCGCATCAGCGAGTCCCAGGCCCGCAGGGTGGTGGAACTGCTGGACCGGGCTAAGGCCAGGGCCTACTGCCAGGCGACGGCCGACAGCTACCTCAAAGAAGCCCTGCGAGAGCTGGACCGCACCGGGCGAGACAACCAGGCTCAGCAAGAGATACGAGAGATCTCTCGCTTCCTGGTGGAACGGGCCTACTGACCGGCCTGGAGGTCACTCCCCCAGCTTTCGGGTGCGGTAGAAGAACACGGCCATGGCGTAGAGCGCCCCCATGATCGGCACCCCGAAGAATGCCCCCCAGACGCCGGCCACCTTTATCCCCACCAAGACTGCCAGAAACACCAGGAGCGGATGAATCCCCACCGCCTCGCCCATGATCTTGGTGCCCAGCACGTTGACCACGATCTGCTGGTAGATGAACAGGATGAGGAAAACGGCGATGCCGGTCGCCGGAGCCTGGATCAAGGCGATGGCCATGGGGATGATTAGGGCGATCAGCGGCCCTATGAACGGTATCAGCATCAAAAGGCCGGCGGCCACGCTGGCCACCAGGGCGTACCCCAGCCCCGCCAGCCACATGACCAGTAGGGTGCCAGCGGCGAAGATGAGTGCCTGAAGCAGTTGGCCCCGCAAGAATCCCCCGAAGGTCTTGCTCACACTGTCGGCCAGGAAAGTGGCCTCGGTCTTGTGACCCTTGGGCACCAGGGCCAGGACCTGCTTGGCAATGGTCTCCCCGTCCAGCATCAGGTAAAAACTCAAGATCAGGATCAGGAGCAGGTTAAACACCGCCGAGGCCACGCCAGCGGCGATGGTCAGGGTGTTCTGGACGATGGTGGTGCCCAGGGACTGGACCTGGGAGGCCACGTTCTCCCACCGGTACACTGTGGACAGGTCCACGGGGATGCCCCGGCTGGTCAATTTGGCCTGCAGGCGGTCCACCCAGTCCGGGAGTTGCTGAGCGTAGGCCGGCAGGGCGCCCCCCAGTTGCATCAATTGAGCCACGACCACCGGCACGGCAAGGATGCCGGCCGCCACCAGGATCACCATCAGGCCCAGGTATATGGCCGCCACCGCCAGGCCGCGAGGCAGGCCTCGGCCCTCCAGCCAATCGGCGATAGGATCCAGGATGAAGGCCACCAGCCACGACAAGAAGAAGAGAAGGATGATGTTGGAGAACGCCTGGGCCACGTTCCAGGCCCAGGAAGCGAGCCACAGGACCGCCGCCAGGACTATCAGTACTGCCGCTGCCATGAACCAGCCATTCTTCTCCATCCAACTCACCCCTTACTAGGTCGAGGTAGGGACGGCCCTTATGGGCCGCCCCCCTCACAGATCCGGACA
>DYIS01000093.1:6105-9199 GCA_020723545.1 Ktedonobacter racemifer | reverse complement strand
CGGCCTGGCCCTCCATGGCGGCGTGATACCCTACGGCGGCACCTTCCTGGTCTTTTCGGACTACATGCGTCCCTCCATCCGTCTGGCGGCCCTCATGGGGCTGGGGGTGATTTACGTCTTCACCCACGACTCCATCGGCCTGGGGGAGGATGGTCCCACGCACCAGCCGGTCGAACAGCTAGCGGCCCTGCGGGCCATACCCGGCCTCACCGTCATCCGCCCCGCCGACGCCACGGAGACCGTCGCCGCCTGGCGGGTAGCCCTGGAGCACCGGGATGGCCCGGTGGCCTTGATCTTAACCCGGCAGAAGCTGCCTATCCTGGACCGAACCAAATACCCGCCGGCCAGCGGTCTGGCCCGGGGGGCCTACGTCCTGGCTGACCCGCCGGGCCGCTGCCCAGAGATCACGCTCATCGCCACCGGCTCTGAGGTACATCTCGCCCTTCAGGCCCAGGAGAGGCTCCTGAGCCAGGGCATCGCCGCCCGGGTTGTGAGCATGCCCAGTTGGGAGCTCTTCGACCGAGAGCCCCAGGAATACCGGGACCAGGTGCTGCCGCCAGAGATGACCGCACGCCTGGCCGTGGAGGCCGGGATCTCTCAGGGCTGGCATCGCTATGTGGGTTCAGCCGGGGACGTAATCTCCATTGAGCGCTTTGGTGCTTCTGCTCCATACGAGATACTCATGGAGAAATTCGGCTTTACCGTGGAGAACGTCGTCTCGCGGGCCCTGGCCCTGTTGGGACGGTAGGGCGCTCTTGACGCTTTTGGAGGCCGTGGGCCGGGCGGTGTTGCAGGGAGAAGCCGAACGGGGTATACTGGTGCGTGGCAGCGGCGCGGGCGCGCATGACAGCCAACAAGCCCCCGGGCATCCTGGCGACCCTTAGCAACGACCATTTCTTCGTCTATCAGAGCGTGAAGGACGACGGCAACGTCCTGTGCCTGGGGCCCGGCTCGTCGGCTTTCTTTACCAGGAATAGTAAAGAAAGCGCCTGGCGCGGGGCCCGTTTCTCCGGTGCCCGGCGCCACCGCCGCCGGCTGGCCAAGGTGGCGGTGGCAGAAAAGCGCTGGCGAATATCAGCCTACGAATAAGATCAAAGGGGCGTGGCGACGGTGAAGACCCTAAAGCTGAAGCGCCGGCAGGCCTCAGGGGACCCTGGGGCCTACCAGGCCGCGGTGCTGGCAGGCTACGAGGGGCGCGTACGGGCAGCCTTGGAGTCTTTGGATCGGATGGAATTCGCCCGGCGCCTGTGGGCCAAAGACCCCACGCTCTGGAAGACGGAGCCCCAGCACCAGGAGATCGCCCGCCAGCGCCTGGGTTGGCTCACCGTGGCCGACCGGATGGCGGAGCACTGGCCGGAGCTTCGGGCGGTGGCCCAGGAGGTGCGCGCGGCGGGTTTCCGGCACATCGTCCTGCTGGGTATGGGTGGCAGCAGCCTCTGTCCACAGGTTTTGCGACAAACCTTCGGCTCGGTCCCCGGCTATCCCGATCTGGCTGTCCTAGACACCACCGACCCGGCGGCCATTCTGAGCCTGGAGCGTTCTCTGGATCTGGCGAAGGCGATCTTCATCGTCTCCACCAAGTCCGGCACCACGACCGAGACCCTATCGTTCTACGCGTACTTCTACGAAAAGGTCCGGGCGATCAGGGGTGACCGCTCCGGGGAGAACTTCATCGCCATCACCGACCGCGGCACGCCCCTGGAGAAGATCGCCCAGAAGCGAGGCTTTCGCCGGGTCTTTTTAAACCCGCCGGACATCGGCGGGCGATACTCTGCTCTTTCATACTTTGGCCTGGTCCCGGCGGCACTCATGGGCCTGGATGTGGAAAGGCTTTTAGACCGCGGCCAGAGCATGGCCCAGGCCTACGGGCCCATGGTCCCCGCCGCCCGGAGCCCCGGCCTGTGGCTGGGGGCCGTAATGGCCGAGCTGGCCCGGGCCGGAAGGGATAAGGTCACCTTCGTTTCCTCACAAGATATAAGCGCCTTTAGCTGCTGGGCCGAGCAGCTCCTGGCCGAGAGTACGGGCAAAGAGGGCCAGGGGCTTATCCCGGTGCAGGGCGAGCCCCTGGGCTCCCTGGCCGTCTATGACCACGGCCGGCTCTTCACCCACCTGCGGTTGGACCCCGACGCCGCACTGGATGCCGGGGTCCGCGCTCTGGAGGAGGCCGGGCATCCGGTGGTGACCTTGCGGCTTCGAGACGCCTACGACCTGGGCGGAGAATTCTTCCGCTGGGAGGTCGCCACCGCCACCGCCGGGGCCCTCCTGGGGATCAACCCTTTCGACGAGCCCAACGTGCAGGAGAGCAAGGACAACACCAAAAGGGTCTTGAGCCAGTACTTGTCATCGGGGAGGCTGCCGGAGGAGGTGCCAGCCGTAACCCAGGGCGGGATGAGCCTATACGGTGCCGCCGGGCCCAACGGTTCCCTGACGTCAAGCCTGGCAGCATTCCTGGCCCAGGCCCGACCTGGGGACTACCTGGCACTCCTGGCCTACTTGCCGCCCTTTCCGGCACACGAGACAGCATTACAGGCCATCCGGCTGGGCCTGCGCGACCGCTTGCGGGCGGCCACCACCCTGGGCTATGGTCCCCGCTTCCTGCATTCCACCGGGCAGTTGCACAAGGGTGGGCCGGACACGGGCCTTTTCGTCGAGATCACCGCCGACGACACCAAGGACATCCCTATCCCGGGAGAGAGCCACACCTTTGGCATCCTGAAACGTGCCCAGGCCCTGGGTGATCTAGAGGCGCTCCGTAGCAAAGGCCGTCGTGTCGTCCGGCTGCACCTGGGCCCGGACGTGGAGGCGGGGCTAAAGTGGCTCACCGGTGCCATTGGCACAATGGCCGGCCACTACAATTGTGGCGTCTGACACAGAGATCAGACGCTACAGCAGGATGGATGAAGCACCAGGATGGAGACTTCAACGGTCACCAACCCCTTGCGGGAGGGGCTGCGGCTGGAGCGAGCACCGGAGCCCAACGTCATGGTGATCTTCGGTGCCTCCGGGGACCTGACCCATCGCAAGCTCTTGCCCGCTCTCGCAGCATGATCCTCCCGCCCCGATATATCGGGGCGGGAGGATCGGCCACCGCGGA
>DYIS01000093.1:900-6095 GCA_020723545.1 Ktedonobacter racemifer | reverse complement strand
GACGCAAAGGAAAACTTAGTGTCGTGGAGATAATACCATGATCCAGATCGTCCCTTCCATTCTCTCCGCCGACTTCGCCTACCTGGGCGAAGAGATGGCCCAGGTTAAGGCCGCAGGCGCCCAACGCATCCAGGTGGACGTCATGGACGGCATCTTTGTCCCCAATATCACCGTGGGTCCACCGGTGGTCCAGGCCCTCCGAAAGGCCACCGATCTCTCCCTGGAGGTCCACCTGATGATCCAGCACCCAGAGCGGTTCCTGGAGGTTTTTGCCCAGGCCGGGGCCGACGGCATCATCGTCCACCAGGAGGCCTGCACCCATCTCCACCGGGCGATCCAAGAGATCAAGGCCCTGGGCAAACGGGCTGGCGTGGCCATCAACCCGGCTACCCCTGCCGTAGTCCTGGAGGAGATCATCCAGTACCTGGACCTGGTGCTGGTGATGACGGTAAATCCCGGCTTCGCTGGGCAGGAGTTCATCCCCAGCATGCTCCCGAAGATCAGAAAGGTGCGCCAGTTGATCCAGGAAAGAGGTCTGGCCTGTGAGTTGGAGGTGGACGGTGGAATCCACGTGGACACAGCGCCCCTGGTGGTGGACGCCGGGGCCGACGTATTGGTAGCAGGGGCTGCCATCTTCGGCCAGCCCGGCGGCGTGGCGGCGGCCATGCAGCGCCTGCGCGACAGCGTCAGTGGCTAGCCTACCGTCGCCGGGCCGACCACCTGACGCTTCTCGCGCCCCTCGCGCCTTTGACACCTGAACATACTGACCGCGCGACACGCCTTGTCTTTACTCTTCCGGCGGCTCAGGCTGGCCGGGCATTGGCAAGGGATAGTCCACGTATATGGGACATTGACCCTTGATCTGTATCTCGCACCAGGGGCATAGGGGATTAGCCAGGGCCGGGAAATCCCTGCTGGCCTTGATCTCCCGGGCGATGCGCCGGAGGTGCTCCAGGCCGGCATCCATCTCCTCCTCGGTCAGCGACACCGCCACGTCCATGGCACGGCGGAGTAGGACATAACGCACGCCGGCCACTGAGGCACCAGGATAGCGCCGGAGGACCACCAGGCTGTAAATGATGGTGGCCAGGTCCCGCTTCAGGAGATAGGCATCGGCTGTCTCCCTCCGCCCGGTCTTGTAGTCCACGATCTCCAGGCCACCCTCCGGCTGCCGGTCCAGGCGGTCCAGGCGGTCCAGGCGCCCTCCCAGCACCAGGGGCTCTCCGTCCAGGTCGAAGACCGCCTCCAGCTTCTTCTCCAGGGCCACCGGCCTGACTGGGTGGCCCCGGGCGCGGGCATAGTATCACAGGAGCAGCTCCAGGGCCTCGGACTGGGCGGCCTGGGATCCCACCTCGTCGGCGAAACCCTCGGCCTGCCAGTTGGCCCGGAGAAGCTCCTCCAGATCGTTCTCGCCATAGCGGCCGAAGGCGCCGCCCCCGTAGAAGGCCCGCAAGGCGTTGTGCACGCTCCGGCCAAACGAGAGGGCTGGCGTGGAAATGCGGAACTCCCTGGATCGGCGTTCGACGTAGAACACGTGATACTTGTAAGGACATTGAAGGTAAGTCTTAAGCTGGGAGGGATAGAATTTCATCGGCCTTTTTACAGTTATCGCTCGCCTTGGGCAGCCTTTAGCCACCACTATAGCCGATTCGACGGATTTAAACAAGGTCGCCTACCAGGGTCACGGTCACCCGGTGCACCATCGCCAGGGCGCTTGGTGGCAGAATATGCACGGTGGTGCCATCAGGTAACTTGTAGTAGAATAGCTACCAGCAAGTCTGTAGCAGAAGCCAAGGGCGAATGAGATCAAGGGGCGTAACATGACCACGAGGACCTATACCCTGGCCTACGGCCGGGGACAGAAGACCATCTCACTGCCCCAGGAGAAGATCGCCAGCGTCCTGGAGCCGGTGCCCTCTCAGCCCCTGGCCGATCCGAAGGCAGCCATGCTTCGGGCCCTGCGGGAGCCCGTGGACGCTCCACCCCTGGCCGGGTGGGCTCGGCCCGGCGAGAAGGTAGTGGTCATCGCCAACGACGTCACCCGCCTGGCCCGCAGCGAGGCCTTCCTGCCCCTGATACTGGACGAGCTTAACCTTGCTGGCATACCAGACCGGGACGTGCAGGTGGTTTTCTCCAACGGCTCCCACCGGGCCCACACCCCGGAGGAGCAGCGGATGCTGGTAGGGGAGGAAACAGCCCGGCGGGTGGCGCTCTTCGACCACGACTGCCGGGACCACGCTAACCTGGTATATCTGGGCACCACCAGCCGGGGCACCAGGGTGCTCATAAACAAGCGGGTCGTCCAGGCCGATCGGGTGATCCTCACCGGCAGCGTGGTGCACCACTACTTCGCTGGCTTTGGCGGCGGCCGCAAGGCCATCCTGCCTGGGGTCTGCGCCTACGAGACCCTCTGCCAGAACCATTCCTGGATGCTGGACCCCAATGCCCGGGCCGGAAAGCTGGACGGCAACCCGGTCCACGAGGATATGATGGAGGCCATGAAGATGATCCGGCCTCCGTACCTGTTCAACGTGGTCCTGAACGAGCAAAAGGAGTTCGTGGGCGTCTCCGCTGGGGACTACGAGAAGGGCCACCGGGAGTGCTGCCGGCTGGTGGACCAGATATACGGCGTCACTGTGAGCGCCAAGGCGAACCTGGTGGTAGCCTCCTGTGGCGGTCACCCCAAGGACATCAACATGTACCAGGCCCACAAGACCCTGGAGAACGCCGCCCGGGCGGTGCGCCCCGGGGGCGTGATCGTCCTCTTTGCTGCCTGTCCCGACGGCCCCGGGTCGGACCTCTTCTACAAGTGGATGCGGGAGTTCGGGAGCTTGCAGCGCATCGAAGAGGAACTCCGTAAGGGCTTCGTGCTGGGCGGCCACAAGGCCTACGCCGTGGCCCGGCTGTTGGCGCAGGTCAAGACCGTCTTGGTATCGGACATGCCCGACCCCGTGGTGCGGGAGCTTTTGATGACCCCGGCCCATTCTGGGGGGGAGGCGCTCCAGCTCGCCTACGACTACCTGGGCACTCAGGACGCCAGCATCTGCCTGATGCCTCACGGCTCCCTGACCTTTCCCTTGGGCTAGGGGCGATGGGGAAATTCCAAAACATGGTTTCACTCCGGTCGACCACCCCACCGATCACGTCGCAAGCCCCTCCTGCCTTCGCGCCGTGTTCGGAGGCTCTTGTGATCTCAAGAGTTCTTCGAATTCCCTTGCAAATATCCCCTCACATACGCTGGATACCTCCCCACGCATGTTAATAGAGAAGTCATCCGATATGGAGATGTCAATGACTCCCCCGGGCATGTGCACCTTGATTTCCGAATCACACTCGCCTAACCTAAACGAAACACGTGCCGCAGCACAGCTACTGCTTCCTGAGGCAAGGGTGTACCCCACACCTCGTTCCCATATCTCAATTTGAATGTTATTTCTGTCCAGAATCTTCATGAATTGAACGTTGGTCCTGTTAGGAAACATACTGTGACATTCAATAAGGGGACCAAGACTGGTGGCCAATAGCTTGTCCACTTTATCACAAATCATAACGCAATGCGGGTTTCCGATAGAGGCCGCGGAGATCTCATACCTTTGATTTCCAATTTCGATCGGTTCCAGAATGACCTCCCTCGTTGGTCCCCGCACCGGTATTCTTCGACTATCAAAGGTTAGCTGCCCCATGGAGATCGTTGTCAGTTTCCCATCCGGCGAGTCAAGATGAACTGATACCAGGCCCCCTTTCGTGCTAATCTGGAAATCCATGGATTGGGCGTACCCAGCTTCAACCAAGTACCGGGAGAAAATTCTGAGGCCATTACCGCTTTTTTCTGCCTCACTCCCGTCCGGATTAAAGATCTGCAATGAAATGGCCCCATCCTCAGAAAGAAACGGGCCATAAAGAATGCCATCAGCCCCAACGCCGAAATTCCTATTACAGATCAATTTCACAGCATTTTCTGTAAGCGCCAAGGGACACTTAGCCGGGTCAATGACGATATAGTCGTTTCCTAAGGCATGATATTTGAAGAATTGGCTCGACATTCTAGTTACCGTTTCTCTCCCGGTCAGGCATCGTTGGCGAGATAAAGCGAAAAGCCAAGGCAGGAACTATTTCACTATTCGGTCTCAGTGTATACTAGCCAAAGTTGGCGGTCAAGGGATCTCCGGGCTCGTGATTTGTGGACAGAAAATGAAACCCGATCTACCTCCATCAGGTAAATCGGGTTTCCATCACCACCATGATCCCAACAACAATCAGGCCCAGGCCCAGGAAGTCATCGGCCCCCAACGACTCCCCCAGTAGAGCCGCGCCCCAGAAGACCGCCGTGACCGGCAAGAGATAGGTCACCAGGGACATCTGGGTGGCATTGATCCGCCGCAAGAGCCAGTAATAGATCAGATAGGCGACCCCAGAGCCCAGGAGACCCAGGGCCACCACTGAGGCCAGCGCCGGGAACGAAGGAGCCGCAGGCCCCGGCCGCACGGTCAGCAAGATCGGGGGCAGGGTAAAAATAAATCCCGTAGCCAATTGACCAGTAGCTAGGACTGCCGGCTCCGGCCCGTGCAGGTATTTCCGGGCGAAGATGGTAGCCACGGCGTAGCAGGCCGTTGCGACGATGACCGCCAATTCCCCCTGCGTACTGGCTCGAGTCAGGTCAGTCACGTCGGTGCCCATGAGCGCCAGCACCCCCAGGAGTCCCACGGCCACGCCCAAAAGCTTCGCTCGGCTCAGGCGCTCGTCGGCCGTCCAATAGTGGGCGATCAAGACCGTGAAGAGCGGCATGGTGGCGTTCAAAATAGAGGCCAGTCCGCTGGGGATGCGTTCCTCACCCCAGGGGATCAGCGTGAAAGGGATTGCGTTGTTGATCAATCCCATCAGGGCGATGCGCGCCCAAAGCCCGCCATCCCGCGGCAGCCGCTTTCCCTGCACCATCAATAGGGCCAGCAAGAACGTGGCCCCGATGCCCATCCGCCCGGCAGCCACCAGGAGTGGAGGCAACTCGGCTACTCCCACCTTGATGAACATGAACGATGAACCCCAGATAATGCCCAGCAAGAGCAAGACTGAAAAGTTAACGAGACCCATAGCAGTAATACTCCTGATATGTCGGAAAAAGTCAGGTTAACCCTGACCATGGTTTTTGGATCAAGCGGCGCTCGGGGACACCGGCAGGGCTATCCGCACGTCTTCTT
>DYIS01000093.1:0-890 GCA_020723545.1 Ktedonobacter racemifer | reverse complement strand
CGATCATGGTCACGGAACGCTCCAGGCTTAACCTGGCACGAATCCGACCAATGAGACCCTCCAGGTCCCGGGGGCTGGCCACCTTCACCTTGAGGAGCAAACAATCCTCGCCCGCCACGCTGTGGCACTCCAGGACCTCGGGGTACTCAGCCACCTGGGCCACGCTGTCGCGGTAGCGTTCCTGCTCAAGAGGCTCCACCTTGACGCTCAGGCGGATGAACGCCGTGATCCCCTTGCCCAGGGCACTGGCATTGATCAGGGCAGTGTAGCCCTGGATAATCCCCTGTTGTTCCAGCTTTTTGATCCGCTCGTACACCGAAGGCCCGGTGAGGCCCACCTCCTTGGCAATAGCGGCATTAGTGGTACGGGCATCCTTTTGCAAGAAATGGAGGATATGGTAATCGACATCATCAATCATTGGAAAACCTCAATGCTTTCAAACGAAAACAAGGCAATATGGCATTATTGCCTACAATCATATCATATATCGGGCCCTTTGTCAATATTTATTAGGAAGGTATCTGGATAACTTTTCGTTAATTATTCTTTGCGATGGCAGGCCTGCCGTTCGTTTTGACAGAGCTTGACCGGTGTGCTAAACTAAATTTGGTCCCTCTGAAAGTGACACCTAACGTGAAAATCCGATCCGTTGAGGATTTTGCCAGTATGCACGCTGCACCCGGTGGGGGTAAGGCAGCGTGGCCGCCAGACATTGAGTGGGGACATGGCGAGGGAGGCTATGGCCAGTTCGATCCTTGGTAAACTGGGGATTGGCCGAAGGAGGGAAGAGGCTCTGACCCCTGCTCCCCAGTCAACCGATGTCATTTCACTGTACCTGGCCAGGGCAAAGGCCAATCCCAACGACGTCCAGGCCCATTTCAACCTGGGAA
>DYIS01000092.1 GCA_020723545.1 Ktedonobacter racemifer | reverse complement strand
CTTAACCCTTAACCCCTCTCCTCCTAATCAAAGATCTTGGTGATGACCCCAGCACCCACCGTCCGACTACCCTCCCTGATCGCAAACCGCAAACCCTCCTCCAACGCCACCGGCACAATCAGGTTAATATCCATCCGCACATTGTCCCCAGGCATCACCATCTCCACCCCAGAAGGCAACTGCACCGCTCCCGTCACATCCGTCGTCCGAATGTAAAACTGCGGCCGATAACCATTGAAAAACGGCGTGTGCCGCCCACCCTCCTCCTTGGTCAAAACATAAACCTCCGCACTAAAACGGGTGTGCGGCCTGATACTCCCAGGCCTCGCCAATACCTCACCACGCTCCACCTCATCCCTCTCTATCCCACGCAACAAACAACCAATATTGTCCCCCGCCTGACCCGCATCCAAGATCTTCCGAAACATCTCCACACCAGTAACCACCGTCCGCCGCGTGTCCGGCCGCATCCCAATGATCTCAACCTCATCACCAACCCTCACCTGCCCACGCTCCACCCGACCAGTCACCACCGTCCCACGCCCCTTGATCCCAAAAACATCCTCTATCGACATCAAAAAAGGCCGGTCTATCTGCCGCACCGGCGTCGGAATATAAGCATCAACCACCCGCAATAACTCCCAAATAGGCCGATACTCCTCCGCACCAGGATCAACCGAACTACTCTCCAAAGCCCGCAAAGCCGAACCACGCACGATGGGTATCGAATCCCCAGGAAAACCATACTTGGACAACAACTCCCGCAACTCCAATTCCACCAACTCCAACAACTCCTCATCATCCATGGCATCAACCTTGTTCAAAAACACCACCATCGCCGGCACCTCCACCTGACGCGCCAACAAGATATGCTCCCGCGTCTGCGGCATAGGCCCATCCGGCGCACTCACCACCAAAATGGCACCATCCATCTGCGCCGCACCAGTGATCATGTTCTTGATGTAATCCGCATGCCCAGGACAATCCACATGAGCATAATGCCGCTTCTCCGTCTCATACTCCACATGTGCAATGGCAATGGTAATACCACGAGCCTTCTCCTCCGGCGCATTGTCAATAGAGTCAAAAGGCCGATACTCCGCCATCCCCTTCATGGCCAACAACTTGGTCATGGCCGCGGTCAAAGTGGTCTTACCATGATCCACATGACCAATGGTCCCCACATTAACATGAGGCTTGGTCCGCTCAAAACGCTTCTTCGCCATAAGACGATTCCTCCTTCAGCAACACGCTCTCGAAATTCAGTGTGCAGCAGATACCGGCACACACCAGTTGCTTATCCCCGCACCTTGGCGATGATCTCCTCCGCCAGGGGCCTGGGTATCTGCTCGTAGTGAGAGAATTCCATGGAATAGGTGCCCCGGCCCTGGGTCACCGATCGCAGGTCAGTGGCGTAGCCGAACATCTCGGCCAACGGCACGACCCCTCTAATGATCTGAGAGCCCATCCTGACCTCCATACCCTCGATGCGACCCCGGCGGGAGTTCAGGTCACCCAGCACATCACCCATGAATTCCTCCGGCACCACCACCTCGATCTTCATCACCGGCTCCAGCAGGATCGGCCCCGCCTTCCGCACCGCGGCCTTCAGTGCCATGGAGCCAGCTATCTTAAAGGCCATCTCGGAGGAATCGACCTCATGGTAGGACCCATCGTACAGGGTGGCCTTCAGGTCAATCAAGGGATAGCCAGCCAGGACGCCGGTCTCCGCCGCCTCTCGAACCCCCGCCTCCACCGCCGGGATGAACTCTCGGGGAATGGCACCCCCTATGATCTTGTTCTCGAACCGCAAGCCGCCACCCCGCGGCAGGGGCTCCAGCATCAACCAGACGTCCCCGTATTGCCCATGGCCTCCGGTTTGCCGGACGAATCGCCCCTGAGCCTGGGCGGCCACGGTGATGGCCTCTTTGTAGGCTACCTGGGGCTTCCCCACGTGAGCCTCCACCCGGAATTCCCGCAACATCCGGTCCACCAGGACCTCCAGGTGAAGCTCGCCCATGCCCGAGATGATGGTCTGGCCGGTGGCCTCATCGGTGCGCACCCTGAAGGTGGGGTCTTCCTCCGAAAGACGCTGCAGCGCCCCGCCCATGCGGTCCTGATCGGCCTTGGTCCTGGGCTCAATGGCTACGGAGATCACCGGCTCGGGGAACTCGATGGCCTCCAACACGACGGGCCTCTCCGGGTCACACAACGTGTCGCCGGTGAAGGTGCTCTTCAGCCCCACCACCGCCGCGATATCGCCAGCACCGACCTCGTCGATGTCCTCTCGGTGGTTGGCGTGCATCTGCAACAGTCGGCCAATGCGCTCCTTGCGCTCCCGGGTGGAGTTCAGGATGTAAGACCCTGCATACAGCTTGCCCGAATACACCCGGAAATAGGCCAGGCGTCCCACGTAGGGGTCGGACACGATCTTGAACGCCAGCGCTGAAAAGGGCCCCTCCTCCGATGCCGACCGGGTCTCCGTCTGCCCGCTTCGAGGATCAATCCCTTGCACTGGCGGGATGTCCAGGGGCGAAGGGAGGTAATCTACCACCCCATCCAACATCGGCTGGACGCCCTTGTTGCGCAAGGCCGAGCCGCAAAACACCGGGACGAGCCGGGAACGGATGGTGGCCTGGCGCAAGGCCCGGCGTAGCTCGGCTTCGCTGATGGCCCGGCCTTCCAGGTATTTGATTGTTAACTCCTCGTCGGTCTCAGCGATTTTCTCCACCAAGACCTCGCGGTACCTGACCGCCTCAGCGCGGAGGGGCTCGGGGATAGATGTCTCCGACACTTGGGCGCCCAGATCGTCGGCATAAACTATAGCCGTGTTTTCGATCAGATCGACAACGCCATTGAAGTTGGATTCCACACCGATTGGCAGTTGGACAGCTACGGGGTCTGCACCTAGCCTGTCCCGGATCATGTCGAAGGTGCGCCAGAAGTCGGCGCCGGTGCGATCCATCTTATTTACGAAACAGATCCTCGGCACCCGGTATCGATCCGCCTGCCGCCAGACTGTTTCGGACTGGGGTTCGACGCCTGCCACGGCATCGAAGACCACTACGCCACCATCGAGAACTCGCAGCGACCGTTCCACCTCGACGGTGAAATCAACGTGGCCAGGAGTGTCGATGATATTGATCTGATGATCACGCCAATAGCAGGTAGTGGCCGCGGCCGTTATGGTGATCCCGCGTTCCCTCTCCTGCTCCATCCAATCCATGACCGCAGTGCCGTCATGGACCTCGCCCATCTTATAGGTCTTTCCAGTATAGAACAGGACACGTTCGGTAGTGGTCGTCTTACCAGCATCGATATGGGCGATGATACCGATGTTGCGGGTTCTTTCCAGGGGAATTCTCCTGGGCATCTGTTTCTCCGGTCAACGTTCAAGAGCCAATGAGTCAATCCGCCAACGAGTCCATGAGCCAGTTGCCATAGCGACGACTGCGGGCAAAACCGACCTCCGCCGGACAACGCCATCAACAAGTAAAGGCTCAGTCAACTCGTCGCTCATCCACTCATTAGCTCAAAGGCTCATCACCCTCCTCCCCGTTGACCGGCTCACCCGCGGACTACCACCGATAATGGGCGAAGGCCTTGTTGGCCTCCGCCATCTTGTGCGTGTCCTCCCGCTTCTTCACTGTGGCGCCCATGTTGCGCGAGGCGTCAAACAACTCCCCGGCCAGCTTCTCGGCCATGGATTTCCCCGGCCGAGCCCGGGCTGATCGCACCAGCCAACGCATGGCCAGGGCGGATCGTCGTTCACCTTTGATCTCCACCGGGACCTGCAAGGTAGCGCCTCCGACCCGCCGGGGCTTTACCTCCAGGACCGGAGTGGCGTTCCTAAGGGCCAACTCCAAAGTATCCAGGGCGGGCTTCCTCGCCTGGTTCTCCAGTATGTCCATGGCGTGATAGACGATGGACTCCGCCACCGTCTTTTTGCCGCACATCATGACCCGGTTGATCAAATGGGCAATCGTAATACTATTATATTTGGGATCCGGCAGAAGAACCCGTCGGATTACCCGCGCACGTCTGGGCACGATCTGCCTCCTGGCTTTCTCTCGAGCCGAGTCTCCACTTCAACGTTCTACTTGCCAGTGCTGCCTTTCTTCCCTCTGGCCTCGGCCTTAGGCCGCTTGGCCCCATACTTGGAACGGCCCCGGCGCCTCTTCTCCACCCCCAGCGAATCCAGGGCTCCACGGACGATGTGATAACGAACGCCGGGCAGGTCCTTGACGCGGCCTCCCCGGATGAGTACGACCGAATGCTCTTGAAGGTTGTGACCTTCGCCCGGGATGTAGGCCGTCACCTCCATCCCGTTGGTGAGCCTGACCCGGGCGATCTTCCGCAGAGCCGAATTGGGCTTCTTAGGCGTGGTTGTCCTCACCTGGATACAAACCCCACGCTTCTGCGGGGCACCGCGGGTAGGCTCCATGCGCTGTTCGTACGAATTGAAGGTCCATCTCAGCGCCGGCGCCTTGGTCTTCTTGCGTAGCTTAGCCCGTCCCTTGCGAACCAATTGGTTGATCGTCGGCAATCGCCAGCCCTCCTTGTGAAGAAACGCCAGGGGGAGAGTATATCATTTCGATTTATGCTTGTCAATAGAATTTGGCCCTGCTTGATCGTCTTTGCCCCGGTGCAAGGAGGCCATTACCCAAGGAGTTCCGGCACCTCAGTCTCCTGGCCCTCCAGGGTCATCTTTTCCTTCTCCCGGCGTAGCCTCATGCCGGTGCCCGCCGGGATGAGTTTGCCAATGATGACGTTTTCCTTCAGGCCCAGGAGTCGATCCGTGGCGCCAGTGACCGCTGCCTGCGTGAGGACCCTGGTCGTTTCCTGGAACGAGGCCGCGGCCAGGAAGCTATCGCTGTTAAGCGATGCCTTGGTTACCCCCAAGAGCACTGCTTGGGCGGTGGCCGGCTCGCCCCCCTCGGCCAGCACCCTGGCGTTGATCTCTTCGTAGACGAACCGGTCCACCAGTTCGCCGGGGAGGAAGTTCGTATCCCCCGGGGTTTCCACCCGCACCCGACGCATCATCTGACGGATTATAACCTCGATGTGCTTGTCGTTGATGTTCACGCCCTGGGAGCGGTACACCCTCTGCACCTCTTCCAACAGGTAAAGCTGTACCGCCTCCCAGCCATTGACCCGCAAGATGTCCTGCGGATCTTTGGCGCCCTCGGTGATCTGATCGCCGGCGCTCACCCTCTGACCCTGCTCCACCCGTAGACGGGCGCTGGCCGGTATGGCGTATTCCCTCTCCTCCCGGTCCTCGTAGCGCACTACCACCTGTCCGGCCTCCACGAAGGCCTCGCCAGCGGTGCGCGCCACGACGGCGTCCACCGGCACGATCTCGATGCCTTTATGTTCCAACGCCCCCCTGGCGGCCAGCACCGCGCCGGCGTTCACCCGATCGCCGTCCTTGACCAGGACCTCGTATCCCTCGGGCAGGGCATACTCGTCTCGATAGATCTCCGACGAGACGATCTTGACCCGGCGCAGATCATCGTCGCGGAGGATCTCTACTATTCCGTCGATGTCGGCGATGATGGCTTTGCCCTTGGGCGTGCGTGCCTCAAAGAGCTCCTCCACCCGCGGCAAGCCCTGAGTGATATCCTCAGCCCCCGCCACACCACCGGTGTGGAACGTGCGCATGGTCAACTGCGTGCCCGGCTCTCCAATGGACTGGGCAGCGATGATCCCCACCGCCTCCCCCACCTCCACCAGGGTGCCCCGGGCCAGGTTGCGCCCATAGCACTTCCGGCAGACGCCGTGTCTGAGCTCACAGGTGAGCGGCGAACGCACCTGAACCTGGGGGATCTGGAGCCGGTTGATAAGATCGACCTTGGGCTCGTCGATCTCCTGGCCTGCCTCCACGATGATCTCGCCCGTCCTGGGGTCCACCACACTGCTGGCGGCGATGCGGCCTAGCACGCGCTCCCCCAGGCCCACGCCCCAGCCCCCCTCCTCGGACCGTCGGATCCAGATGCCCGCCCGGGTACCGCAGTCCTCCTCGTTGACGATGACGATCTGGGCCACGTCCACCAGACGACGGGTCAGATAGCCGGAGTCTGCCGTGCGCAGGGCAGTATCGGCCAGGCCTTTGCGAGCACCGTGGGTGGAGATGAAGTACTCCAACACGGAGAGCCCCTCCCGAAAGTTGGAACGGATGGGTAGGTCGATGACCCGGCCCGCGGGGTCGGTCATCAGTCCCCGCATGCCGGTGATCTGGCTGATCATCTCGAACTTCCCCTTAGTGGCCCCGGAGGTGGCCATGACGTAGATGGAACCATAGCGGTCCAGCCCGCTGGCCACGGCTTGGGTAACGTCCTCCTTGGTCTTGGTCCAGAGCTCCAGGGCCCCCTGGTACTGCTCGTCCTCGGTGATCAACCCCCTCCGGTACTGGCGCTCCATCTCCAGAAGTTTGCTATCGGTGGCAGACAATATCTCTAGTTTCGCCTTGGGTATTTCCAGGTCCCTGATGGCAATGGTCATGCCTGAGCGCATGGCATAGCTGAAGCCCAAGCGCTTTATCTCGTCCACCAGGGTCGCCGTCCGGGCCTGGCCGTACAAGCGATAGCACTTGGCCACCACGTCTCGCAGGCCCTTTTTGTCCATCACCTTGTTTTCGAAGCGCATACCTCTAGGCAAGGCTTCGTTGAAGATCACCCGGCCAACGGTGGTCTCCAAAAGCCTGGTGTCGCCAGGCACTCGGATCTTGATGCGGGCGTGAAGCCCCAAAGCGCCCAGGCTATAAGCCAGAGTAGCCTCGTCGAAACTGGCGAAGACCTTGCCCTCACCCTTGGCACCTGGTTTCTCCATGGTCAAATAGTAGCAGCCCAGCACCATATCCTTGGTAGGAGCCACGATGGGCTCGCCGTTGGAGGGGGAGAGCAGGTTCAGGGACGCCAGCATCAGAGACTTGGCTTCCTCCTTGGCCGCCTGAGAGAGCGGCACGTGCACCGCCATCTGATCCCCATCGAAATCGGCATTGAACGCCGCGCACACCGCCGGATGTATCTGGATGGCGCTCCCCTCGATCAACACCGCCTCGAAGGCCTGGATGCCCAGGCGGTGCAGGGTGGGGGCGCGGTTCAAGAGCACCGGGTGATCCTTGATCACCTCCTCCAGTACGTCCCAGACTTCGGGCTTCATGCGCTCCACGATGCGCTTCGCGCTCTTGATGTTGTGGGCGTAGTTGTGCTCCACCAATTTGCGCATGACGAAGGGCTTGAAGAGCTCCAGGGCCATTTTCTTGGGCAGGCCACATTGATGCAGCTTCAGCTCCGGACCCACCACGATCACCGAGCGGCCGGAGTAGTCCACGCGCTTGCCCAACAGGTTCTGCCGGAACCGTCCCTGCTTGCCCTTGAGCAAATCGGACAGGGACTTCAGCTTGTGCTTGCTGGAGCCGGATACCGCCCTACCCCTTCGGCCATTGTCGATGAGGGAGTCCACTGCCTCCTGAAGCATACGCTTCTCGTTACGCACGATGATCTCCGGTGCGCCCAGCTCCAGGAGCCTCTTCAGCCGATTGTTGCGGTTGATAACACGGCGGTAAAGGTCATTCAGATCGCTGGTGGCAAAACGGCCACCGTCCAACTGAACCATAGGTCGCAGGTCAGGGGGTATCACCGGCAACACGGAAAGGATCATCCACTCCGGCCGATTGCCCGATTTCCGGAAGGCCTCCACCACCCGCAAGCGCTTCACCGCCTTCTTGCGGCGTTGCTGGGAGTTGGATTGAGCCTGAGTCCTCAGCACGGCCACCATGGCATCCAGATCGATGCGGCTCACGATATCGTGGAGGGCCTCGGCGCCCATCCCAGCCCGGAAGATGCGGTGATAGTTCTCGTTCAGCTCGCGGAACCTGCTCTCGCTCAGGAGATTCAGGGGGGCCAGGTTTTCGATCTCTTCCCTCTGCTCATCGGCCGCTCGGCGGATCTCCTCGCTCTCTTCGATCAGCTTACGGTTGAGTTCATCGATCTCCACGCTGGCCCCACGGCGCTTCTGGTCGATAGCCGCGCCGAAGTAGGCGGCGATCTTCTCCTCCTCGGCACGGATCTCCTTCTCCATCTCCTCGATCTTGGCCTGGACGGCGTGGGTCAGGTCGCTCAGGTGCCTTTGAGACACGATGCCGTTCTTCTCGACGATGGTGAGCCGGCCGGGCGCAAAGACGATGGCCTCGGGCATGAGCTTGCCCATGAAGTGCCGAAGCCGATCTTCCACCGACTTAGCCTGCTGGATCACCTGGTCGGTAGAGGTGGCCAGGCGCTCCTCCAGGGGCGCGTACCTATCCCTCTGCTCCTTTTCCAGAGAGGCGATCTCCTCCATGAGTTGCTTTTCTACCTCTGCGATGCGCTCCCGGGTCATGCTCTCCAGGCGGTCGATCTTGGCCAGGGTATCCTCTTCCAGGCCTTCCAGGGCTCGCTCACGTTCGCCTTCGTCCACATCGGTGACGATGTATTGAGCGAAGTACAGCACCCTCTCCAGCTCCCGGGGGGAGAGGTCCAGCAGCAGGCCCAGGCGGCTGGGCGTGCCTTTCACGAACCAGATGTGGCTCACCGGCGTGGCCAGCTCGATATGCCCCATGCGTTCTCGCCGAACCTTGGCTCGGGCGATCTCCACGCCGCACTTGTCGCAAACGATCCCCTTGTAACGGATGCGCTTGTATTTTCCGCAGTAGCACTCCCAGTCCTTGGTAGGACCGAAGATCTTCTCGCAGAACAGCCCATCCTTCTCCGGCTTCAGGGTGCGGTAGTTTATGGTCTCCGGCTTGGTGACCTCACCGTACGACCAGGCCCTGATCTGCTCGGGCGAGGCCAGGCTTATGCGAATGGCATTGAAATCGTTGACTTCCAGCATCTAAATCCTACTCCCCTAGGGCGCAATTGACTTGTGCCCCTACGCAATTGACTTGCCCCTTGGGCTCCAGAGCCACCTATTACTCGAAGCCGATCAGGTTTATGCCCTCCAGGCCTAGCGAGGGCGGCTCCTCTCCTGCCTCCTCCACGAACTGAATGCGCTCCTCATCTTCGTTCAAGACCTCCACCGCTAGGCCCAGGCTTTGCAGTTCCTTGACCAGTACCTTGAAAGACTCCGGCACGCCGGGCTCCAGGATATTCTCGCCTTTGACTATGGCCTCGTAGGTTTTGACCCGGCCGATGACGTCGTCGGACTTAACAGTGAGCATCTCTTGCAGGATATGGGCAGCTCCGTAGGCCTCCAGGGCCCAGACCTCCATCTCGCCGAAGCGCTGACCTCCGAACTGTGCCTTGCCGCCC
>DYIS01000091.1 GCA_020723545.1 Ktedonobacter racemifer | reverse complement strand
CGCCTGGTGCAGGCCGAACAGAATAGGCACGAGCACCCGGCCGTCGAGAGTCAAGAGAGAGACGGCCTCACAGCCCTTCAGGCTGTAGATGCGCTCGTCATAGGTCATGGCACCGTGGGGTCGGAAGGAGGGTCGTTTCCGCTTGTCGCGCTTGTAGGCTTCGCAGACCTTAGCGATGGCGCGGACAGCCATCTGAGCCGAGAGCCCGAACCGCTCACGGGCTTCATGGTAGACGAGTCTCTGGAGCTTGAACTTGTTGGCGGTTCGCTTGCGGTAGGCCACCGAGGCAATCCAGTTACAAGCGGCGTTGAACGTCTCCAGTGTTTGCAGAAGACTAGCCGCTTGCTCGGGCATGGGCATCAACTTGACAACAATGGTTTGTTTCATTGTCCCTTCTGGGCCTCGATGTATCGCTGGATGGCTTCCGCCGAAACGTTGCCGGCCGTTGAGCAGAAGTACGAGCGGGTCCAAAGGCTCGGCAGCCGGAGCAGGTGCGCGAACTCTTGGCGGAGCGCCCGAGATGAGCGGCCCTTGAACAGTCGGACCATCTCGTGGACAGGCACTGTCGGGTCACCGCGTACGAACAGGTGCAAGTGGTCGGGCATGATGGTCAGGTTCTCGATTGCCCAACCTCGCTCGAAGGCGACCTCGCCTAGAACCTCGCGCAAACGAGTCGCAACGACTCCGGTTAGGACCGGCTTGCGGCGCTTTGGACACCAGATGAGGTGGTATAGCATCAGATGCACTCGATGAGGCTCGTGTTCGTACTCTCGACTCATAGTGTCGATAGTATACCACGTATCTACAATCAACGCAAGTCTACCTTGAAAGGAAGGAGGTGCGCAGCTAACGCGGCGAGGCCGTTTCCTCCACGGGTTGAAACCCGTGGCTTCCACGGCCCAACGTTTCTGCCGTGACCGCAGAGCGGTGCACGAGCGTGGTCTGGGGGCTTGTGTGGGCAGTGGTGGCCGGGGCCCGGCTCCGGGCCTTCCTGGAGGCGCCTCACCTGGTGTCCGGGGAGTTGGTCACCTTGAACGTGGTGGTGGCGGGGCTCTTTGTGACCCGGTGAGAGACCAGGGCTACCGGCACCAGGGCTCAGGCATCCCTGGCCCTCTTGGGAACTGGGCTGCCTTTACTCCTGCAACCCTGGACGGGACCCGCTGCGGCGGACCTGTCCTGGGTCCTCGGCCTGGCCCTCCTGGGGGTGATCGTCTCCGTGGCCTCCCTGGGCCGGAGCTTCGGGATCGCGCCAGCAGACCGGGGAACGGCGGCCTGGGGAACCTACCGGCTGGTGAGGCATCCGATGTATGCCTGCGAAATAGTGTCGTGGCGGCCTTTGCCCTGGGGAACCCGTCTACAATCAACCTGGTGCTGGCCCTGGCCTTTCCCCTGGTTTTCTGAGCCAGACACAGTAAGGAGGTCGAACCGTCTTGAAAAGCAACAAGGATCACAAGTCCGAACTGAGAGTGGTCGTGGCCAGCCGTAACCTGGAGGCGCTCAGGGCCCTGCGGCTCTTCACCGTGCCTCACGACGTCGCCGGCGAGGCCATGACCACCGGCGGCCTCTACCGGCTCCTGCCCGGGGCGGACCTGGTCCTGGTGGACGCAGAGGACCTCTTGGAGTCTGAGATCTCCCACCAGACCCTGGCCCGGATACTGCGGGAATCGGGGATCCCCGCGACCCCCAGCGCCGCCTTCCTGGACTCACCGCTCTCCTGGCAGGAGCGCGCCCTGGCCGCCACCGGCAGCGTAGAGCACCTCCCCCGTCGGTGCGTGGCCTTCACCTCCCTTTCCGGGGGCGTGGGCAAGACCACGCTGGCCCTGGATACCGCGGTCGCCTTTGCTCGGGCCACCGGGTTGCCGGTCCTGGTCACCGAGTTCTGCCACGGTGCCTCGGCCCTCACCGCCCTCACCGGCGTGGAGGGAAGCCTGTACGATGCCGTCACCCAGGGCCATCCGTCCGGCCTGGGGACCTGGCAGGGGGTCTCGGTGCTACCTATGGATTTCACCATGGTCCGGCTCATCCCCGAGGTCCAGGTCCGAGCCTACCTGGAGGCACAGATCAAGAGCCACGTGCTCACGGTGTTCGACGCCCACTACATGCACTCCGTCCTGGCCCGGGTGGAGCACCTGGTAGATGAGTGGTTCGTGGTCTTCGCCGGCGGGCGCCCTGACACCGTGGCCGATGTGCCGGTGCTCCAGGAGAAGCTGGCCGAGCGCAAGGCCCGGAGCACCCGGCTGGTGCTGAACCAGAAGCGCCTGGGCGACGGCCTGGCCTCAGGCCTGGACCCGGAGATATCGCTTCCCTGGGCCGACGGGGCAGATCACTTCGATGGCCGCTTGGGAGCAAGGCTTCTGGAGGCTATATATCCCACTTTCGCCACCCGGAGGAAGAGAAATGCGTCGCCACGCCCTGGTCTTGGTCTCGCTCGTCTGTTTGCTCGTTAGCGGTGCGGTGGGGGTTTTCGCCCGGCACGAGTTTGGTCGCCTGGTGGCCACCACATCCCTGGTGGTGGCTGGCGCGGAGATCCCCGCTTACACCCTGATCACCCCGGAGCTCCTGACCACCCGGGAGATGGCCCGGACCCTGGAGCAGGAGCCGGTGTACCGGCGCGTGGAGGAGGTTGCTGGCAAGATCTCCACCGGCTTCATCCAGGCCGGGGCCCTGATCTACACCAGCCAGGCGGTGGCCCCGGCCGCCTTCCGGCTCACCGACGACGAGCGGCTGGAGGTGGTATCGTTTCCGGTGAAGCCGGAGCGGGCCGCCGGCGGCCAGGTCCGGGTCGGCCACCGCATCAACATCTATCGCATCGCCCTGGCGGTGGGGCCCGGGAAGCCGGACGCGTCGCCCGAGGAACTCCTCTCCCAGAGAAGCGCCGCGGTGGAGGTCCTGGCCCGGGACGTGCCGGTGGTGGACGTGCGCTCCACCCAGGGGGAGCCCGCCGGGGAGCTTGTCGGGCGTTCCCATGGTCAGTCGCAGATGGAGCAGCAGGCTGCTGCGGCCCCCCGCTACGTGCCCATGAGCATCATCACCGTGGCCGTGCCTCCGGCAGTGGCCATGGACCTGGTGCGGCTCATGGGTGAGACCCGGGGCCGGTACGAGCTCTGGGTGACCCTGGCGCCGTTGATGTGAGGGAGGGCGCGTTGACGACAGCCACAATGGCGACAATGACGACGAGGGGCCCGGCGATCGCCGGAGAGCTGACCTACGATGCTTTGATCCCTCGGATCCAGGACTCCCTCCTGGCCAGGGGGGTGCCCATCCCCCGCTGGGGGGAGGAGAGCGAGCGGGAGAGGCTGGGCTTTGCCGCCAGCATCCTGAAGGCCCTGGTGGAGCTGCCGGAGGTGAGAGAGGCCGCCTTGCCTGACGGAGAGTTGCAGGCGATGTCCCGGGAGGCTGCCCGGCGGATGCTGGGCCTGGGCATCCTGGAGCCGTACCTGGAGGACCAGCAGGTGAACGAGATCATGGTCCGGGCCAGCCTGGTCCGCCTGGAGCGCCTGGGCCAGGTGATGGACGTTGGTCCCCAGGCCTCGGACGGATACTTCAACGAGCTGGCCCGGCGGGTGGCAGAGTTCCGGGGAAAACAGCTCGGGCCCTCGAACCCATTTGTCCTGGTGGACCTTCCCGACGGCTCCCGATTCACCGCCATGATCCCGCCCCTCTCGGCCAACGGGGTGGCAATTAACATTCGCAAGTTCGTGGTCCGCCGCCTGACCCTCTCCGACCTGGTCAAGCTGGGGTCTTTGGACCAGGAGGCCGCGGACTTCCTGGGGCAGTGCATCGCCTCCGGGAAGGTGTCCATGCTCATCTCCGGCGCCCCGGGCGCGGGCAAGACCACGCTCCTGAACGCCCTGTCCGCCCACTTTCCGCCCGAGGTGGAGGTCTGCCTGGTGGAGAAGTTCCGGGAGCTCCAGATCCAGCATCCTCGGCTGGCCTGGGCGGTGGTGCGGGAGGAGGGAGAGCAGGGCAAGGTGTCCATGCGGGAGGTGGTGAACACCCTCTACACCCGAATGAGGCCGGACATCGTCATCGTGGGGGAGGTGGTCTCCGACGAGGCGGTGGAGTTCCTGCACGCCATCAACCTGGGCGTCATCGGCTTCTCCACCATCCACGGCAACTCCGCCCTGGACGCCCTGCTGCGCCTGGAGAGCATCGTCCTGGAGACCAAATCCACGTACAACTTCCTGGCCACCCGGGAGCGCATTGCCCGGGGCATTGACCTGGTGGTCCACCTGGAGAGAAACTTCCAGGGCCGCCGCTACGTGAAGGAGATCGCCGCCGTGGAGGGCATCGTCGAAGGACACTACGAGCTGACACACTTGACCACGATGCGCCACGACGCCTCCCCCAGGCTGTTGGAGCGCCTGGTGGCCGCGGCCAGCATCGAGATGGGAGGGTAGATATGTTGGCTCTATCCTGGGTGTTCGCCGTCGGCCTGGCCATATCCGGCGGGCTCCTCTCATACCTCCTCTTGTCCGGCATCTACGACCTGGCCGAGCGCCTGGTCACCGCCCGGCGCAGAAGGTGGCTGGTGGCCGTAGCCCCGGCCCGAGAGGCCCTGGAGCTTGTCCGCACCCACCGGAGGTTCCCGGGGCACCTGGTGCCCGCTCTGGCCGGCCTGGCCGTAGCGGGCCTGGCCCTGCCCAGGAGTCCGCTCCTGGCGGCCTACTTCGTCGTTGTCGGCGTGGCCGTGGCCTGGTACCTGGGCCCGCGCTCTTGCAGCCGGGAGGCGAGCCTGGTCACCGACCAGGTGGAGCGCTTGGTCGCTGTGTTCCACTCGGTCTACCTGATCAAAGGCGCCGCCCTTCCCGCCCTGGAGGAAGCGGTTACCGAGGTCAAAGAGCCCCTGGCCACACCCTTGAACCAGGCCATCGGGGCCCTGCGGGCGGGACGTCCCCCCGAGAACGTCCACCGGGCTCTCTTGCGAGCCGCCGGGAACAACCCCTACCTGGGCCAACTCCTGTTCATCCTGGAGCTGGCGCCGCGCACCGGGACCAAAGAGGTGGCCGCCCAGCTAAAAGACCTGGAAACCAGGCTCCGCAAACGCAAGCGCCTGCAGGCGAAGGCGGCGGTGAACCTGGCCCTGCAAGCCTGGACCATGCGCTTCCTCCAAGGGGTCAACCTGGTGGCCCTGGGGGCGGTCCTCCTGGTGCCGCTTTTCCGGGACTACCACACCTCCAGCCTCCAGCGCCAGGCCCTGGTTCTGGTGGCGGCTACCGCGGCCCTGATCACCAGCGCCTACCTGGACCGGGAGATGCAACAGTTACAGGAAAGGGTGCTTTGATGTCTACTGTGCTCGGCTACGTCTTTGCCTTGGGCCTGGCCGTCGGCGCCTTCGGGCTCCTGTACTCCAGCGCCAACGGGGCCTGGGGCCTGGCCACCAGGCTCCTGCAGTTTCGCCGGCGCCGGTTCCTGCGACGCGCGATGGTCCTGCCCCCGGGCCAGAAGCGCGACCTCCTCCCGATCCCTGAGGAGGACTACCTGGGTCTTTCCGGGACGAACTGGCAGATGGTGCAAGTCGTGACGGCCATCCTGGGCCTGGCCGTGGCCTATTTAGTCTTTGCCGAGACGAGCCCCCTCTTCGCCCTGGTGGGGCTTCTGGGAGGGCTCGCGCCCCGGCTCGTCATGAAGGCCGTGGCCGCCGAGGCCCAGTGGCGTCACCTGCGGGAGATCCGGGACTTCATAACGAGCCTCCGCCTGGCCGTCACCCTGAACGAGACGCTCTCCCGGGCCCTCATGGACATCGCCGGCCGGGAGGAGGGGTATTCCCTTTTCGCTCGGAGGCTCCGCCACCACCTGGACACCAGGCTCTCCACATCGCCGGAGGCCGTGATCGGGGGTCTGGCCGAGGACTTTCGGTCCAAGGAGCTGCGGGACCTCTTGCTGCGCCTGGAGGCTGCCAGGCGGGGCGGGCTCAGCTTCGCCGAGGCCCTCCTGACCTCGGCCCGGGAGGTGGAGGCGGAGATCCAGGAGCGGGTGGAGATGAGCATCGAGGACGCGCCGGCCAGGCTCCTCCTGCCCACCCTGGTGGGCTTCTTCCCGAACGTGTTCATCCTGCTCATCCTGCCCCTGGCCATGACGGTCCTGGCCGGCATTCAGGGTGTGAGATAGAGAGCACGCGCACCAGCGCCGAAAGGAGGTGAAAAACGTGACCGTGCTGCAAGGCTTTCTCAGAGACAACCGGGGCCCGGTTCAGATCGAGTACCTGGCCGTGGGTGCCCTGGTGGTGCTGTTCCTGGCCGCGATCTTCAACACGATCTTCACGAACTCCCAGTCGCGGGCCACTGCCACCAACACCGAGTACACGTCCAAAGTGCCCTCGGCACCCCAGTGAGTCGATCCGGGCGGGCCGATGAACCGGCCCGCCAACCTTTCTCTTGCTTGGGAGGTAACTGTGAGCAGAGTCAGCGCGTTTCTCGGCGACGGCCGGGGCACGATCTCGATAGAGTACATCGTCATTGGCGCCCTGGTCGCCATGTTTCTCCTGGCCATACTCAACACCATCTTCCAGAACCTGCAGGGCAAGCTCAGGGCGGTGAACTCCAATCTATGACCGCTGCAGTTGCCATTAAGCTGGGACTCACGCTCTACCTGGGGGCGATCACCGCCCTGGACTGGCGGACCCGGGTGATCCCCCTGGCCCTGACCCTCCCGGCCATGCTGGGCCTCGCCGTCTGGCGGCTCTACCAGGGGAGCTTCGGCTTCCTCTTCGCCTGGTTTTTCATCTTCGCCCTGTGGTCCACGGGCAGGTTCTTCGGGGGAGGCGATGCCAAGCTCCTGATGGCGCTCTTCGCCCTCTTCCCGGAGGAGAGGTTCCTTCTGGTGCTGTGCCTGTCGGTCCTGGCCATGGGGGTGCCGGTGCTCGTGGCCAGGGCCTGGGGGAAGCCCCTTGGCGCCACCGCCCAGAGGCTCTGGGAGAGAGCAGGGGTGGTCCTGGCCATCCTGGGCGGGAACCTCAAGGCCGGAGGCGAGGAGGCCCGGCTCGAACTGGAGAAAGAGGGGGTGCCGGCGGTGGCATTTACCTTGGCGGGGGTGATCTATGCCTGGATGTTTGTTTAACCGGCGACAGGCCGGCCAGGCCACGGTGGAGGCGGTGTTCTTCATCCTCTTCTTCGCCCTGCTCTTCTTCGGCTCCGTGGAGCTGGGGAGGGGCCTGGCCCTGAAGCACTCCCTGGACGTGGGGGTGTACCGGGCGGCCAGGTATCTGTCCTACACCCCCTCCGACGTGGCCACGGCCACCGCCATGGTCCGGTCCGAGGTCCAGAACAACGTCCTGGGCGGCGCCTACGCCCCCGGCGTCCGGGTGGCGGTGGCCATGCCCAGCCAGAGCTTCCAGTCCGCTTTCACCGTGCGAGCGGAGGTGGACTACACGCCCGTGATACCGATGCTCATCACCTCGCGCCGCACCATCTACGCCGAGCACTCTCAACTCATCGAGAAGTATCCGTAGAGGAGGTAGTATGCGCCGGCGATGGCCGTACCCCCGGCTCCTGGCCAGGATCAGCAGGATCAGGCTGGCTGCCAAGCACCTTGCTGGGCTCAGGGCGCTCCGACGAGGTGGCTATCGAGAACGCGGCAACACCACCGCCGCGGGCATCCTGGCTACTCTGGTGTTCCTGCTCATCTCCGCCGGCCTGGTGGACCTGTACAACGTGCAAGCCGCCCGGGATTTCGCTTACCAGGCCGCCTCCGATGCTGCCTTGCGGGGCGTATCGAAGGGCCGGGACTGGGGCGCACTGTATTCAGGCGGACAACTCGCCCTGGATAAGTCCGTGGCGGAGAGAGAGGCTCGCTCCGGCCTGAGTGCGGCCCTGGCTGCCCGGGGGATAACGGCCTACACCGCCGACGTGAGGGTGCTCCCAGATCCGGGCGGGGGGACGGTTCCTGGCTTCCCGCCAGTGCCCTGGGCCAGCCAGAAGGGCTCGTCCGCGTGGACCGCCACGGAGCCCAGCGTGGGAGTGTACGTCGAGATCCCGGTGAATGTCACCTTCTTCGGCTGGGTCGACGGCTCAGGCAGCCTGATCCTGCACGCCTTCGCCGCCGCCGGTGTTGCCGGGCGGCCATGAGAGGGCAACATATGGGAGCTTTAAGAAAACGCGTTCAAGTGGCTTTGGCGATCCTGTTCCTGCTCGCCCTGATCCTGGAGGGGGCTGAGAGGGCACCTGTGGCCATCGCCCAGATATGGCGCCTTTACTGGGCCGAAGAGTTCGAGGAGGGGGCGGGCTTCGCCTTCGATACCACGCTGAACTCCGGCTCCGGCTGCACCTCGTACTGGCGGGCCGCCCGTGGTGCCTCCAACGTCAGCGCCACCATGTATCCCGGGGCGTTGACCCTGTGGGCGGATAATTCCAACACCTATCCCTGGATCTACACCAGCACCAGCCCGAACCTCACCCACGTCGACGGGACGGTGGGCTATGCCATCCCGCAGCAGGGCGATTTCGCCTGGGAGACGGCGCTGACCTACACCGACCCGCCGGGGGTGGCCGGGTACGGCGTGGGCTTCAACGTCTTCGGCTGGTTGAACGGGAATCCGGTGGTGGGCGCGGCGATCCACGGCAACCCGAATATCGGCATCACCGTATCCTGGTTTGGCGGGGTGGTGTACGCGCAGCCCTATGACCACGCCCGGCACGTTTTCCGGGGTGAGGTGAGGGGCACGATTTGGACGCTCTTCCTGGACGGCCGTCAGGTCTTCCAGGGCAACACGGCCCTCCGCCCATATATCTTCATCCTGGGCGACCCCAGCACTCAACAGTGGGCGGGCAACTGGCCTCGGGAGTCCTTCGAGTACATCCGAACCTACTGGCTGGATAGTACCCCGCCCACGCCGACGTTCACGCCGACTCCTACGCCTCTGCCCACCTCCACCCCCACCCCCACGCCGACGCCAGCAGTCACCGGCTTCACCCTGTACCGGCAGTATCCCTGGCTGGCCTGGTACGCCTCCCGGGTCTTTCAGCCAGCCCAGGTGCTCTACGGGAGCCTCCAGATCGGCGGGGTGGGGGTCTCGGGCCAGAATATACGGATAGTGATCACCGATCCGGCGGGGGTTGCCGGTACCCACTACGCCTTCACTGACGGGAGCGGCAACTACCGCCTGGATGCCGCCGGTACCGGCGACCCGGACTTCGGGAGCACGGCCATTGGGACCTGGCAGGCTCAGGCCTTCTACGATGCCCGGGGCCTGAGCACGGCGGCTGTGACTTGGCAGACCGAGTGGTCGATCGTACACGTGACGGAGTAGAAGAGGGAAAAGCCCAGGGCTTTTGCAAAGTCAGGCAGGAGAGCGTAAGATAAGCCGGAGTGCTTCA
>DYIS01000090.1 GCA_020723545.1 Ktedonobacter racemifer | reverse complement strand
ATCACAGCCCTACACCATCGGCGGACTTTTTCAGGACTCTCCTAGTACTACAACCTCACTTAGGTCAAACAACCCCATATATTGTGGTTCGAGCCAAGTCTCCGATACAACATGTAGTGGCAAAACCATTAAGTACGGTTGTAGTACTAGGGCATTTCCTCATGATGAGGGGAATGATGAAAGGGGAGCATCAGCATGGCACCCTCAGTGGCTCTGGCCCTGTGATTGAGGGGCAGGCCATAGAGGTCAAAGAGGAGCAAAGCGGGCGGCCCCCTGTGCAACCGGTAAAGGAAGCCCAGGCCAGCGGCGGGAGCTGCCACTGATAAAAATGCACCGTGGGCCAGCCAGCAGTAGGCAGCCAGCGGTTCCTGCTTACTGCTTAGCCCCTTACGGCTCTGCGATGAACAATCCCGGCCATTTCAGGAGGTTAACACGCTGGCAAAAGACCCAGTTCAAGTCCGAGCATCAGGGCAAGAGGTACCATTTCTGTTTGGCTGCTTGCAACGCCATCTTTGACCGATGACCGGCCAAGTTCGTCGGCCAGGCCCAGCCCGGCCACAGTGGTCACGGTAGCCACGGCGGCCATCGCTGTCACTGAGCATCCACCGAGAGCCATCCCTCCGGGGTGGCTCTCGTTCTTGTACCCCCTTGACGCTATCCTAACTGGGACAATATAATGCTGCCAGGAGGATTTTGCCATGCGCATCCTGGTGGTAGACGATGATCCCCAGATCCTCAGCTTCCTGCGACGCGGCCTGGCCTACGAGGGGTACGCCGTAGATACCGCCGAGGACGGGGAAAGTGCCCTGAAACGCGCCCTCCAGGCGCCGCCGGACTTAGTGATCCTGGACGTGATGATGCCCGGCCTGGATGGTCTGGAGGTAGCTCGCCGTCTGCGCGCCGGGGGCGATGTACCCATCGTCTTCCTCACCGCTCGAGGCGCTGTGGCCGATCGAGTGGCCGGCCTGGACGCTGGTGCCGACGATTACCTGGTCAAGCCCTTCTCCCTAGACGAACTTCTGGCCCGTGTTCGCGCCCACCTGCGTCGTCGCCAACCCGCCGAGGGCGAGGTGCTACGCTTTGGCGACCTCTCCTTGAATACCGCTACCTGTGAGGTACAGCGGGGCAACCAGGTCATCTCCCTGACCAGCAAGGAGTTCAACCTGCTGGAACTCTTCCTGCGCCATCCCCGACAGGTGCTTACCCGCGACGTGATCTACGAGCGGGTCTGGGGCTATGACTTCGGCGGCGAATCCAATGTCATCGAGGTCTATATCCGCCACCTGCGCCAGAAGCTAGAGGCTGTGGGTCTGGCCCGGCTGGTCCACACGGTGCGGGGAGCAGGGTATGTTTTAGATAGCCGGGAAGTCTGATGTCTGTATGTCTATCCGTTTACGCCTGACTCTCTGGTACACTGGCCTCCTGGCGATGACGCTGGTGACTTTTGGGGTGATCTTCTATGTCACCCTGGCCCGGGGACTCCTGGCTGAGGTAGACAAGACCTTGCGTCGCGCCTCGATGGAGGTGCATCGTGCCTTGGGGGCCAGCAGCGGCAACTTTGTCTTTGAGCACGTGAACGTGACCCGCCTGGATGCTCTGCCCATGGATGAGTTCGCCGCGCCGGGAGTTTACGTGCAGATCATGGATGAGCGGGGCTACGTGACCGCCGCCTCCTCTAATCTGCGAGGCAGCCAACTGCCGGTGGACCCCGCCCTGATAGAGACCGGTTTGACCGGGCACGAGAGCCTGGCTACCCTGGCGGCAGGCGGTGGGGAGCGAGTGCGGGTGCATACCACGCCCATCCTGGTCCAGGGCCGCGCCGTGGGGCTGGTCCTGGTGGGGCAATCACTCCACGCCCTGGATGTGACCTTGCGCCAGGTAGGGTTCATCCTGGTGACCGGGGTCCTGGCTGCCACCCTGGTCGCCGGGCTGGTAGGTTGGGCCCTGACACGGCGCGCCCTGGAGCCCCTGGATCACATAGCCGCCATGGCGGAAAGGATCACTGGTGCCGACGACCTGAGCCAGCGCATCGCCTTCAGCGGCCCACGCGATGAGGTGGGCCGGCTGGCAGCAGCCTTCGATCGGATGATGGGTCGCCTGGAGCGGGCCTTCCGGTCGCAAGAGCGGTTCGTGGCTGATTCCTCGCACGAATTGCGCACGCCCCTGACGGTTATCCGTGGCAACCTGGACTTGTTGAAACGGAGTCTCAGCCCAATAGCGCGGCGAGAGGCCCTGGCCGCCATTATGGAGGAGACCCTGCGCATGGGGCGCATCGTCGATGATCTGCTAACCCTGGCTCAGCTTGACTCGCCTCAGCCTATTGAGCACAAACCGGTGGATATGGCCAATCTGCTGGACGAGCTCTATCGCCAGGCACAACTCCTGGCGGCAGGAAAGCACCGGGTGACCTTGGGGCCAATTGCGCCCGCCACCATCCCGGGCGACCGCGACCGGCTTAAGCAGATGCTGCTAAACCTGGTGGAAAACGCCTTAAGGTATACGGCAGAAGGGGAAAGCGTGGCCATCTCTTCAAAGCTCTATCCTCCAGGTTCCAGGCTATCAGCTCCGGGTGAGCACGGAAGGCGGTACGCGGAACGCGAAACCCTGGCCGTCAGCGTCAGCGACACGGGCATCGGTATCGCCTCTGAGGACCTGCCGCGCCTCTTTGAGCCGTTTTATCGAGTGGATAAGGCGCGGTCCAGGGCGCGGGGTGGCACCGGCTTAGCATTAAGCATCGTCCAGGGGATTGCTCAGGCCCACGGTGGCTGGGTGACCGTACAGAGCGAGTTGGGCAAAGGGAGCACCTTTACCGTCTGGCTCCCAATCTTCTTCTAACCAAACTCTCATCTTCTTTTCATCTGGCGTTAATCTTCGTCTGGCATTCTGGTCTTGCGGAGAAAAGCAATGGCTGGAATGCCTTTTTTGCTGTCTTGACCATAGAGGCATTATCCAGGACGCCGAAACTTGCTTCGGCCACTGTGTGCCGAGAACAAGTTCTCGCGTCCGCAAGTCTGATGCTCCTGGTGTCATGGCAGTTTTCTGGTTCACCCCTGCTGGGCAGAGAGTTTGGAACCACCGATGATGGAATCCTTTAACAAGAAGAGGTTCTTTCCACACGGGACCGTGGCAATCTTTGCCACCGTGGTGGCGCTGGTTGCCATCCTGGTCAGCCAGCAAGGGCCTGTCGAGGGGGGGACTGGCGTGCTGCCGGCTGTAAGCAATGATCCCCGCCGCCCCATCCCTGTTGGTATCAGCAAGATGGAGGAGACGCAGCGACCGTATCTGGGCATTACCTATCTACCATTGACACCGGTCATTGCCGCTCGTCATGGTCTGGCAGTACAGGAGGGGGCCTGGATCACCGCCGTCGCCAGGAATAGCCCCGCTGAGCGCGCCGGTCTCTTGCCGGAGGACGTAGTGGTGGCTTTTGATGACATACCCCTGGACGGTATGTGCAACCTGATAGTGCTGCTCTCCTTGCATAAGGCAGGGGATCGGGTGTGGCTGATCGTCGTCAGGCAACAGCAGCAGTTGACCCTGGAGGTCGTGCTGGGCAGCTGGAGGCTCCTGTAAGTCAAGATAGTTACCGTGGCTACCCTACGGACTATTCTTTTAAGGGGAGCGTTGGCTACTTTGCAGAATGAACTAACCGCACCCGATCTGTCCCCAGAGTGGCGGCGCTACTTTGTCCCGCCACCTGCTGGGCTCGTGGGCGCGGTGGCCCTGATCGGCGTTTATCTCGGAATCTTGACCTTCGCGCAATCACTTTCGCATGCGCTGGAGCAGCTATTGCAAAATCAGGTGTGGGTAGGCCTGGTGGCGATGAATGCGCCTCATGCGATGGCGGGTGACGCGACACCGGCCTAGGAGATGGAGATGTCAACCAAACAGATTACACTGCCTGTCATCGGTATGACCTGCGCGTCGTGTGTGACGACGATTGAGGGCGCGCTCAACAACTTGAGCGGAGTCGAAAAGGCCGGTGTGAATCTCGCAGGCGGCAAAGCCAGTGTCACCTACGACCCGGCGCGGGTCGGCGTGCCGCAACTCGTGCAGGCCGTGACCGACGTTGGCTACGAAATCGGCACTGAGCAGGTGACGTTGCAAGTGTCCGGGATGACCTGCGCGAGTTGCGTGACCCACGTGGAGGAGGCCCTGACCGGACTGGAGGGCGTGCGGAAAGCAGTAGTCAACCTCGGCCTGGAGACGGCGCGCGTCGAATACATCCCTGGCCTGGTCACCGTCGCGCAAATGAAACGCGCCGTGCGCGAGGTCGGCTACGGAGCCGAAGAGAAGGTTGAGGGTGCGGAGGCACTTGACCGCGAGAAAGAGGCGCGTCAGCGCGAGATTCGCCGCCAGGGATTGTATCTCGCGTTCACAGTCCCGGTGGCCATGCTGGTGATGCTGGGCACATTTCGCGATTATTGGATTCTGCCGCAGTTGGTCCCGGAATGGCTCGGCTATAAGTGGGTGCTGGGCCTGTTGACCACGCCCATCGTCCTCGGGCCGGGCCGACAGTTCTTCGTGAACTCATTCCGCGGTCTGCGCCACGGCGTCACCGACATGAACCTGCTGTACGCCACCGGTATCGGCGCGGCATATGGCATCGCCGTCGTCAACACTCTCTGGCCGACGGCTGGCTTTGGCGGCGAGGGGGCGACCTTCTTCGAGTCGGCCGCGCTCCTCACCAGTTTCATCATCCTGGGTCGCTGGCTGGAGGCGTTGACTCGCGGGCGCACGTCAGAGGCCATCCGCAAGCTGATGCGCCTGCAGCCCAAGGTGGCGCGCGTGGTACGCGACGGCCGCGAGATCGAAATCCCGGCCGACGCGGTAGAAGTAGACGACATTGTCCTGGTGCGACCGGGCGAGCAGGTGCCGGTGGATGGCCTCGTCCTGGAGGGCTACTCGGCGGTGGATGAGAGCATGATCACCGGCGAATCGCTGCCAGTGGAAAAGAAGGGCGGCGACGAGGTCATCGGCGGGACAATGAACAAGACCGGCGCGTTCAAGTTCCGGGCGACCAGGGTGGGCAAAGAGACTGCATTGGCTCAGATCATCAAGTTGGTCGAGGGCGCCCAGGCGAGCAAAGCCCCGATCCAAAAGTTAGCCGACTGGGTGGCCGGGCATTTCATCTTGGGCGTGCATATCCTGGCGGTGGTTGTGTTCGTTTTCTGGTTCTTCGTGGGCTACAATCTCTTCTTTGATCCCAGCAGCGCGTTCATCCTCTCGCCCTACAAACTTGGCGAGATCGGCGTGTTTGGGTTCTCGCTGCTCCTGAGCGTGACAGTGCTGGTGATCTCCTGCCCGTGCGCGGTGGGATTGGCGACGCCCAGCGCGATGATGGCCGGCACGGGCAAGGCCGCCGAGCACGGCGTGTTGTTCAAAAGCGCAGAGGCCATCGAGAACGCATCGAAACTGCAGACGATCATCTTTGATAAGACCGGGACGCTGACGAAGGGTGAGCCGTCGGTGACCGACGCGGTGGCAGATGGCCAATGGCGGATAGCAGATAGCAAGGCTATCGGCCACCAGCCAGCGGTCATCGGCGAAGTCCTGCGGTGGGCCGCCATCGCCGAGAAGAACTCAGAGCATCCGCTGGGCGAGGCCATCGTCCGCGGGGCCAAGGCGCAGGGGCTGCCGATTCCCAGCGCCGAGTCGTTCAACGCCATTCCTGGCCACGGGGTCGAGGCCAGGTTCGACGGACGCGAGATCCTGCTGGGCAACCGCAAGTTGATGCGCGAGCGCGGTGTGGACATTACGACCCTGCTACCTCAGGCCGAGGCGGTGGAGAAGGATGGCAAGACGGTGATGTTTCTGGCCCTCTCAAGTCTTACGTCCCATGTCCCAAGTCAAGACGTAAGACGTGAGACTGGAGACATGAAACTGGTGGGCTTGCTTGCCGTCGCGGACACCCTGAAAGATTATTCGGTCGAGGCGATTCAGCGTTTGCATCGATTGGGGCTGCAAGTGGCGATGATCACCGGCGACAATCGGCGCACCGCGGAAGCGATCGCGAAGCAGGTGGGCATTGACCGCGTGCTGGCTGAAGTGCTGCCCCAGGACAAGGCCGAGGAAGTGAAAAAGTTGCAGGCGCAGGGTTTGAAGGTGGCGATGGTGGGGGACGGCGTGAACGATGCCCCCGCGCTGGCCCAGTCCGACGTGGGCATGGCGATTGGCTCTGGCACCGACGTCGCCAAAGAGACCGGCCACGTCATCCTCATCAAAGAGGATTTGCGCGATGTCGTCGTCGCTATCGAGGTGGCCAAGGCGACGATGCGCAAGGTGAAGCAGAACCTCTTCTGGGCGTTCGTCTACAACACCCTGAGCATCCCGGTTGGGGCCGGGCTGCTGTATCCAATCTTCAAGCTCGTGGTCAGCCCGGAATGGGCGGCCTTCCTGATGGCGATCAGTTCGGTGACGGTGACGCTGAACACCTTGTTGATGCGCGGTTTTGTGCCGAGCATTCGCAAAGAGGAAAGAAAGCGCCAGGCGGTGCTGCGACAACTCGCCCCGGCGTCGGCCGGTGGCGGAGGGAAGTGAGGCCAACGATGGGAGGTTTGGAACGCAAAGTCGCGCTGCTCAGCGCGGTCAGCTACACTGGAATTTCGCTGACCGTGGCGCTGGCCTTTCTGGTCACCGCGACGCTGGTCGGCACATACACCGACGTGGCGCGTTTCGGCGGTGCGGCGTGGGTCTTCCTGCTCTCGATGATCGTCACCATGCCGCTGGTCACGTCACGGTTCAAGAAGCGTTACCGGGCATAGGTGTGCTATCTCAAATCCACTCAGATGGTGGGATGCTGGCACACGGACGGGAGGGGAGTGGCGATGCATAAACCCCATATCCGGTCAGTACCCATGTTGATGACCATCATGGTGTGGCTGTGCACGCTGTCTCTGATCGGCATCTTTGTCTGGCCTTTCTTCGGCCTGCAGGTTGCACTTTCCAGCGCGGCCGGGCTGTTCATCGTTATGCTGGCAGTATGCTATGCGCTCTGCGCCTGGCCGAAGGATATGTCTTGAGGAAAATGACCATGCTGAAAGACCCGAGGGGCTCTTGTCATGTGGTGTCATCTCCTTTTGTTCGCGCCGGCCTTCGGCCTCGTCCTCTTCGCACTGCTGCCGCTTCCGCTCGCTCTGCCTTTGTATGCTCTGGTGGCTATCGGCTCGTTGGGCCTCTACGTAGCGGTTTGGAAGAGCCTGCATGTGCCGGTGGCGACCGGCCCGGAAGCGATGATCGGTGCGACGGCTACAGTTATGGAGGACATCGCCTCGGAAGGGCTGATCCGCTATCGCGGTGAGTTGTGGATGGCGATGGCCGACCAGCCGATCCGGTGTGGTGAGGTGGTGCGCATCGTCGGCTTTGAGGGACTGCGAGTGATGATCGAAAGACTGGAAGGAGGTGAACACGATGGCGAAGGACCCTGTTTGCGGCATGGCGGTGGATGAGAAGAAGGCCGCCGCCACATCTGCCTACAAAGGCGTGACCTACTACTTCTGCTCGGCTGGCGACAAAAAGTCGTTTGAGAAGGAGCCGGAGAAGTATCTGGGCAAGAAGGTGGAGATGGGCCACGGTGGCCACGGGCATGGCGGCCACGGATGCTGCTAGCGATGTAACACCGCACGTGGGAGCGATTTCAAATCGCGACGGGAGGCGGTCAGCAGCGAGGCCGCCTCCCAGACCCATCTGCATGGCAGCCAAGCCTTATGATAGGCTATCCTTTCCGTTAAACGTCAGGAGCATTTTGCATGTTCACTATCGCCATTGCCCCTGTGCTGCTGCGCATCGGCCATTTGGAGGTGCGCTGGTATGGCGTAATGATCGCCCTGGGGGTTGTCGCGGGGCTCTTCATCGCCCTCAAGGAAGCCAGGCGCAAGGGCATCGCCACCGACCTCATTTACGATGTAGCCACGTGGGCCATTATTGTCGGGTTCCTGGGAGCGCGGGTCTTCCATATCCTGGACTTTTGGGACTATTATTCCCAAAACCCTGGTGAGATCCTCAGCTTGCGCTTCAGCGGCCTGGCCATCTATGGGGCCCTGGTGGGTGGCCTGGTGGCGGTGGCGGCCTATAGTCTCTGGAACAAGGTCTCATTCTGGAAACTGGCTGACGTGGCGGCCCCTGCCCTTCCCCTGGGTCAGGCCATCGGGCGCATCGGCTGCCTGATCAATGGCTGCAACTACGGCACACGTACCACGCTCCCCTGGGGAGTGGTCTGGACGAGCCCATACAGCATGGCTCCCATAAACGATGTCCCTCGCCATCCGGCCCAGGCCTACGAGCTTCTCTGGACACTGGTCGTCTTCGCTGTGGTCTGGGCAATGCGCAAACGCTTCCAGACCGACGGGGTGCTCCTCTTGCTCTGCTTTGCCCTCTACTCTGCCGGGCGGGTCTTCATCTCATTCCTGCGGGAGGACACCATCGCGCTCTTTGGGCTGCGCCAGGCCCAGGTGGTTGGGGTTGCTGTGGTGGTCGTTGCCCTGCCCCTGGCCTATTATCTGACGCGGCGTCGCACTGTTCAACCTAGCGGGTAGAAGCCCAATCGTATTGGGCGCCCGAGGCGGCCAATGTGAGTGGCCTCCTACCCTACACCGTACTACCTGCGGAGGAGGTTATAGTTTGCAGGATGGCAGGCGGCGTCTTTATCCCGGATTGGCTCCCACACGCCGAGATCGCCTCGGTGCCATGTAGCGACCGACCACCGGTCGTTACCGAAGAAGAGGGGAGAAAAATGTCAGCGCAAGACAATCTCGAGGCGGTTCAATGCTACTTGGCGAATCACGAATCCGTGACGCTCGATAGAAGCCAGAGCGAGCGAGGCCCCACCCGTCGGCAGTTCCTCAGTTGGGCCATCGGCTCCATTGGAGCCTTCATCGCCGCCGCCCTGGGCGTACCCCTCCTGGGGTACGTCGCCTCCCCGGCCTTGAAGGCGCAGGACAAGCCCTGGACCGACGTCGGCGCCACGGACCAGTTCAAGGCAGGTGAGCCCACCAGGGTATACTATCTGGAGGAGCACAAGGATGGCTGGATCGAGGCCTCCAGCCTGAGATCGGCCTGGGTGGTGCGCCAGGCAGACTCCAGTTTCGTAGCCTTCAACCCCAAATGCACGCACCTGGGCTGTCCCTATAGCTGGGAGGCCGATACCAGGCAATTCCTCTGCCCGTGCCACACCGGCATCTTCGACATCACCGGGAAGGTCATCTCTGGGCCTCCCCCACGTCCTCTGGATCGGTTCCAGCACAAGGTTGAAGACGGCCGTTTATTCGTCCGGGAGGAGGCACCCCGTGTTGGATAGAACACTGGATTGGATTGACGTGATGATACCATG
>DYIS01000089.1:1318-9330 GCA_020723545.1 Ktedonobacter racemifer | reverse complement strand
GATAGAAGGCCAATCGCATTGGCCGTAGGTTGTAGCCAGCCCGGGCGGACCAGTTGGCTCAGGATGGTGGCGGCATAGTCGGCATTGCCCCTAAAGCAACTGATTGATTTGAACGCTCGTTGCGCTTTCCTCCCTATTCGTAGCGCAGCGCCACCACGATAGGCACCCGTTTCAAAATAGACTGGCCCCCAAACCCGATGGCGCGACGGGTCTGGGGCAGGTTGTCTCCGATGATAGCAAAGACAGCGGGCAGAGTCAAACTACTCCAGGTCATCACGAAGACCTTGTCGGCGTGGATCCATCCCCAGCCGGTGCTCGTGAGGTAGAGCCCATGGCCCATGATGGCGAGCAGGGTGAAGAGCATCAGGGCCGCTCACCGCCCCAGCCGGTCGGCCAGCCAGCCACCGGGGTACTGGTAGACCGCGTCGAGCAGGTCTTCCAGCGAGCCATAGGCAGCGATGATCCAGGCGCTGGCACCCAGGAGTTCCAGATATTTGGGGACAAACCGGAGCCAGAGCTCCTCACCCATGCCCAAGATCAGAATGGTGGTGAGCATGACCAGGATATTGCGCTCCAGGCCCAGACAGTCCCGTTACTGGTTACACGGCTACGGGAGTGGTGTTAGAGGGTGTATCTGCAAAGTCTGGATTTTGCGCATGGTAGTCTTTAGTCATCTCTTCATCAACCGCCGTTTCGCCTAGCGACAGAGGCTGGCGACGGGCGCTCGTCGGGTTAGCAACCACGTTCGGGAGCAGATAGCGCATGTGCGCCAGCCGGGTGTTTCCCGAAGTCACGTGCTTGAATAAGAGAACACTACGTAGAAGTTTAGTCGTCAGCCGCTGCTAACGCCTCACCGACAAGGGCCAACAGCGGGCTGCGCCGGGATTTCCTCCATGAGACGGAAAGCTCCAGTCACGAAACAGCCTTCTCCCAGAAGGCACCGCTCTGCGGTCTTCTTTCAGGTGTATTCCGCCGCTTGCGAAAGAGCCTCTGCCTCCGCCACGAAACGTTGCACCTGCGTCGTCAACCCCTCTTTCTTGTCCGCGGATAGGGCCGCGCCAGCAATGTCTGTCTCTAATTTTTTCAGCCCCTTGCCCAGCCTGACCTTGGCTCCCTTTATCATCAGGCAATCCACACAGATGTCTTGGGCCAGGGCCCCCAACGCTCCCAAGACGGCGTTGTATCCACGCAGTTGGTTCTCGAAAACTTCCGCGCTCATTTTCGCTCTTCTTCTATCTGTTTGAGAATCTCCTCGATTTCCCACTCCTCCACTTCTTCGGGCCGCGTGATTCGCCACGTTATCTTTGTGCTGATAGGTGGTTGCGGATAGGCCCCTGGGTCATAAAGCAAATATCGGTTGAACGGAGTCGGGTGCTCTTGATAGCAAGCGCGAACCGCCTCCCGCACGATCCCAGGATCGGTTTCTTCGCGCAGATCCACTAATGTCAGTTGTTTTCGAAACCGGTCGATGGCCATGACAGGGATATTGAAAAGGTAGGCCGTCGGTGCCCGCGTTCCTACAATCACGCGTCTTTGGTCAATTCCTTGCTCTAACAGCGCGCACAGGGCCTCGCCCGCTAGATGGCCCTTGACTTCGTTTCCGCAGACGAGCAGATAGCGGATGTTGGGATTAGCCACCACGTTGGCGACAATTTTTTCGATGCCCACGTTGGCCGTTTGCAACGTGCCGGCCAAGGCAGCCCCATTTTCAACCGCGGCACGGACCAGGCTTTCCACAACAGGCGGAACATTCTCATAGTCCCCGTTCAACGTCACGACGACGGCAACGGAAGAAAAATCATTGCCGCGCAGATAACGACCTTCCTCGGGAGGATAATCTGTCGCTGGCTTTGCCTTATGCATACCGCCACCTCTTGAAGAACCCTATACACTAACACAACTTCCACCGGTTTCCGTTTCAGTTACATTTTTCACCTCTATTATGCCCGGCAGCCATTCCGGCTGTGACGTGGGGTCGGTGAGGTGGGCGAAGACCTTCTCCACCGGGGCATTGATGGTGTAGCTTCTCTCCAATTTAGCTATGGTTCTCACCTTCTTTCTTGCCAGAATGGGCTGATTTCGCACAACGGGATCGGGCCAACCGAAGTTGGCCGCATCATATGCCGTTTCGGGCAATCGGCGCTAACTCTTTCACTTTGCAGCAGCAAGGCCCAATGGGACTAAGCTGCCGAGGTGTTAAGCAAGCTTACCTCTCAGCCGGAGGGGTACCGATTTGGACACAGGGTGGCGCACTGGCACTTGGTCGCACACACTTCACGTGGGGGTCATTCGTTGCCCTCGCCGGTCAGGCTAAGGCAACTTCTTCACAATGGCGGCAAACTCTTCCGCCGTGTACGCCCTGAGCGTCGTCGTCCTGACGTTGCCGAGGGAGCTTAGCCCCAGGGCGAAGGTCGTAGCGACTTCATCACTGGGACCTTCACCGACGGCCACGTAGTCGTATTCCCCCATGACCGAGTAGAAGCCGATCGGTTTGCCCCCCAGCGCTTCCCAGGCCTTGATGCCTGCTTCGATTCGCGCAGGTGCGCTCTTGATGTCCTTAACCCCCTGGTCTGTCAGTTTCATCAAGATAACGTAGGTCGGCATGGCGCTACCCTCCTTTCTCGTCTGATCTGAAAACGTGGCCAGTGCGCCACCCCTGTTCCCGACAACCTCATCGACCAAAACCTTGAAATGGCTTAATAACGTCCCAGGCTGGCGACGTGCGCCCTCTCACGCCAGCAACCCCGTTCGGGAGTGCGGTTACCCTCGAGCGTCCGAGTCGTTTGGAGGCAGAAGGCGCATGCTCGCCAGCCGAATGTTGGCCGACCCGGAGGCAAGCGAGCGCAGCGTCCACCTGCCCCCCAAGAACGGCCTATGTTTTGGCATCCAGATTGCAGTAGCGCCTCGTTTCTTGTTCGAACAGCGACTCCGGTAAGAATCGGCGTAGTCGAAAGTTCGAGGTCGCATTCTTGCCAACCTGGTAGCGCAGCCTCGGCGATTTGCTTTCGATAATGCGCAGAACGCATTCAGCCACCAGTGTCGGCTCGTCGGCCTTTTCTTCGTATTGTCGGTACGCCGCGAAAGCCCGTTTGCGCCACGGGTCGTAGTCGTTGATCCGATCGGCAGCATACTGCTGGTCGCGGAACAAGTTGGTCCTGATCCACCCTGGCTCTACCAGCTCATTACCATCAGGCTAAGATAATGCCATGCCCGCACCTCACTGGCAAAGAAAACTGAGTCAAGGTTTCTATCTCACTCTACCTGGATCACGATTTCATGCCACTTATAGGGCCCCCAATGTCCCAAATAGTACCCTGGCCAGAAATGCCAAAGCCCCGCCTTATCCACCTGGATCGAAGCGACAAAATCATAGGATGCTCCTGGTTTCAGGGACACCTCCCGATGCCCAAAGTCCCGATTGGTTCCCTGGGGGTCGCGACATCCCACCAGAATCCCGTACGGTTTGAATACCATCTCCTTGGACGTCGTATTGCGCAAGGTGAAATGCACGGTGAGCCTGCCCCCCACCCTGACTCGCTCCGGCCCTTCCACAGAGAATCTAGTCACTTCCACGCCATCGCGGGATACATCTGGCCCGGCATAGACGCGCCCCGCAGGCGTTACGGGCGTGATCGCAGGCATTTCCGTTGCCGGAGTCGGGGCAAGGAAAAGCCGCTTTAGGTCAGGGAGCTTGATCTCGCCCAGCCAGGGACAGAGCGCGCAGCCGAGCAGAAATGGCACTAGGAGGCCCATGATCCACACGGTTCTCATGGCCGGTCTATTTCGTGCTTTCATCAGATACGTCCTCCATCTACCGTACCCCCACAGCCGGATGCTGCCCTCAGCGTTCCCCGAAGCTAGCAGGGAGCCGTCGCGGCTGAAGGCCACGTGTCCATCACCCAGCCCGTATGCCCTGGGAGTTCCTGGACCAGGCCACCGTCGGCTACCTTTCAAGTTTCATTTTCCCCCATTCTGGTCTGCCAGTGAAGGGCGCAACCACTTGCTGGAAGCATCTATTTGGCTTCACGTGCTGCCCTCAAGCGGGTATTGGTTGCTCCAGAATCCCCAACTGGCCAACGAGGTGGCCGATGGCGGTGTGCAGCCAGAATATGCCTGCGCCCGCCACCGGAATCTGCAACACCCAACCCACACATGGGATCATGCCGAGCAAGCCGCCGGCTATTAACACCACGAAGAAGTAAATTAAAACTCCACACAGCATCCCAAGCCAGGCGGTGAAATACTGGCTGGCTTGGCGGCGGATCGCGCCAAAGATCGCCGGAAGGTCAAAGCAGGCAAAGAAGGTGCTCCGCCGAACGTATTGCAAGTAGATACCCGGAACAAGGAAACTCTCGGCCAGGGCCAAGAGTACCCCCGCTCCGCACATGAGCAACCAGATCAGCAGCACTGCGCTGACAACTGTCTCAGCGCTGCGTTGATCCGACACCTTGAGCGCCGGCAGAAGCAGGACAAGAGGCCCACATAGCAGGACGTAGATGGGCAACTGGTAGATGAGCAGGGCAAGAAACAGGGCAATTCCCCCTACCCACTTCCGGCCCAGGTCCTCCCAGGTCGGCAGCGGGCGGCTCTCGCCCCGTATGACTCGCCGTGAGACTTCCACCAGGTATCCCAGATCTGCCAGGCCGAGGATGGGCACGATGGAGATCAACGTGCCCAGGCCAACGCGATTGGCCCATTCGGGATCATCGAAGGTGAAGGTAAAGGAGCGTCCAATGTCCATTGGTTCCCTCCTCATCAGGATTATCGCAAGTGCCCGTTATACAACGTCAGGCCGTTTTCGTCCCGAAACGGACCGATGATCTACCGACAACCAGCAGCGTCGGGATTGCCCAACAGCCATTCCACGCGCCTTCTCGCCTTTCCTGGCAAGTTCTCGATGGCCCCGGCGACCAGGCAGGCTGGAAATCATCGGCCGGGTTGTTCGTCAGGCGCGTCACGCCGCAGGGGAGGTGATTCCCGTGTGCTCTCCGAATTGCTGAACAAAAAGCACCTATCGCCGACGCGCCCAGGCGTCAAACGGTAGGTGCTTTTGCCCTTGGCGTGGGATCTACTGATTTATCCTCACGTCCTTGCCTGGCCGGGTAGTGCCATGAGGACTTGGCAATCGCGTCCCTACAGCCGGCCATCTCTCCACTTCCTGCCTGATTAACGAAGCGAACCAAGACCAAGCCGCAGCCCGCGAGACAAGACTGGCTTATGGTTTGAAGTATATCACAGCGATTGGAAAAATCAAAGTCAAAAAGAAAGCCGATTGTCATCTACTGCAAGTTGTCATGGTTGACGGGCCAGTTTTTTGGCATTATACTTCGCTTGTTCTCGGCAGACAAAACCTGAAAGCCGTCATTTTTTGCGGTTTTTGTCGTTATGAGTAATGGAGGAGGTCAACCTATACCGGGACGCCCTGATCCGATGCCTGATGAGCACGAGCTCGTCTGCCGGGCAATCCAGCACGATCGCGAGGCCTTCGGCCGGCTTTATGACCTTTATGCCGACCGGATCTACAAATACATCTACTATCGGATCGGCAACGCGACCGAGGCGGAGGATCTGACAGAAGAGGTCTTTGTCAAAAGCTGGGAAGCCATAGGGCGTTTTACGTGGCAGGAAAGAAGCCTTGCTGCCTGGCTTTTCCGCATTGCTCATAACCTGGTTGTTGACCATTTCCGTGGCCGCCGAGAGACCATTCCCCTGGAAGAGTGGTCGCCCGGCCAAGGGGAAGCCCCAGACCCGGAGACGGCGATCGAGAGACGCGAGATCCTTCGAGCGTTGCGGGAAGCCATCGGCCGGCTCACCGAGGAGCAACGGCAGGTGATCCTCCTGCGCTTTATCGAGGGCTACTCCAGCCAGGAAGTCGCCAGGATCATGGGCAAAAGCGACGAGGCCACACGGGCCCTGCAATACCGGGCCCTGGCCTCTCTGCAGCGGCTCCTGGGCCAGGAGACAGCGAGATGAACATAGAGCGAGCGCTAGATGAGTGTCTGAGGGAGATAGAACAGAACAGGGCGACCGTAGAGGAGTGTCTGGCACGCTATCCCGACCGGCGGGAGGAGTTAGCGCCCCTTCTGGCTGCGGCTGAGCGCTTGCGGGCTGCGCCCGAGGTGCGGCTGAGCGAGATGGCAAAGCGAGCAATGCGGATGCGGGTGATCCATTTGCCCGTCCCGGTGGCCCAGCAAAGAACGAGCTGGATCGGCGCCTTTCTCCCTCGCCGTGCCTGGCGCCCCGCTGTCGTCCTGGCCACTCTCCTCCTGGCCTTCCTGGTGGTCGGCGGGGGCCTTGCCCTGGCCTCCGCCGGGAGTCTCCCTGACGCTCCCCTTTACCCGGTCAAACGGGTTCTGGAGGGAGCGGCCCTGGCCCTCATGCCCATCCAGGAGGGGAAGGCCCGCCTGCACCTTGCCTTCGCCGGGCGTCGCCTTGACGAGGCCATAGCCTTGGCCCGACGGGGTGAAACTGCCGGGGCACAAACCCTGGTCGCCGAATACCAGCACGAGGTGGAAGCCGTCCTGGCCTTTGTGACCAGAGGAGTCGCGAGAGGGGCCGATATGAGACCTCTGGCCACGGCCCTCAGGGAACGACTGGCCCGACAGCACGAAAGGCTGGCTGCGGCGCGCGCTCAGATGCCGCCAGGGGTGCGCCCGGTCATTGGGGAGGCCCTGGCAACTGTGCAGCAGATGGAAGAGAGGGCCGCAAAGGTCCTCGAAGTCCGACCGATGCTACCTCCCTCAGCCGGTACCCCCGGAGGGATCCCTGTACCCTCGGTCACTCCAACCATTTCGCCCTTGCCCGGCCTGCCTGAGCTTACGCCTGTGCCACCGGTGAGGCCCACCCTGCCTGCCCTTCCACCCCTGCCAACGGTCATTCCCACTGCGGGGGTGCTCTGGCCCACCATCCCTCTGCCCTTGCCGACAATCACGCCTGGCCTCCCGCTTCCCACCGTCACGGCTAGCCCGCCCTAAGATCTCGCTTTTGCCTCCCATTTCACCGCCGAAGAAGGCAAACCGTCACATCTGGGCCCTTTTTCCGTTATTAGTGCCGGAAGCAGGAAGGGAATCTGGCGCCACGAAGAGCCTGTTTCCACACTATGGATGGAAGGAGGTGTTCACGATGACAAGGTTGAAGCTTCTTGTCGAGGTGGCCGTAGCGGTCGCCCTGGCAGCCTCCGTCCTTGTTGGTACGGGGAGCGATGCCGATCTTGGGACACGCCTCTCCACAGCGGTTAAGGGTGGAGTGCAGCTCGCCTCCCGAGCGGAATCGCTGGTCTCCACTGCGCTCGCCAGCCTCACCGAGGCCGCGGTGAGCCTCGAGGCCCAGGGACAGGCGAGGACCAAAGAGTCTGTGCGGGCCGAAAGTCCCGCCGAGGTGAAGGTCACCAGCTCCACCAACGTCGGTGGCGAGGTCAAGACGGGAGTGCAAGGGCCGCTCAACCTGAACATCCGGGGGAGCACTAACCGCTCCAGCCAGGCCAATGGAGAGGCCCAGGTTGGGGCCAAAGGGTCCGTTTCCATTCAAGCCCCTGCCGGTGCCCAGGCTCAAGGCTCCTTGACGGCGGACGTAACCAAAAGCCTGGAGGCTGGAATCAACGCCCTCGGGCTCCGCATCAAGACCTCCCTTGGTCTGGATCTCGGAGCGGGAGGGACCGCTGACCCATAAACAGGGGCGGCAACTCTGGCGAAGGTTTGGGAGCCTTCGCCAGAGTGCCCTGTATCTAAGCATGGGCTTATGGGACAAAGCCTTCCTGCCGGCCCCTCAGTAGATGGTCCGCCCTCAACGCACCAGCCGCAGATCGCCCGCTCGACCCCGCTCACCATCACGGCTATGCCTGGCCCCCATTCATGATAGCTGCACCCCAAACATCCTGCCGATCAGGTAGGTGATAGCTGTGGCGAAGAGGCCGATGCCTACCATTTCCAGCCCGCTCTTCAGCCAGGGGAGTCCCGTGAACAGTGTTTTGAGTGCCCCGATGACGAACAACGCCGCGACGCTAAGCCCCGCCG
>DYIS01000089.1:0-1308 GCA_020723545.1 Ktedonobacter racemifer | reverse complement strand
AGAGCAGGACGGCCGGCACCCCCTCCAGGAAGAAGTAGCCTACCAGTGGGACGACGGCTCCGATGATGAAAGCGCCGCCGGAGAAGGCCCCTGCCCTCCAGGGATTGGGGAAGCTCTCCGGCATCAGCCCCAATTCGTCCCGCACCATCCCCTCCAGGAAGAGCCCATCTTCCTGGCTCATGCGCTCCACCAGTCGCTCCGCCTCCTCCGGGCTGTACCCCTTGAGCTGGTATAGGATGCGAAGTTCCTCTTTTTCCTCCTCCGGATTCCGTTCCACCTCCTCCCGCTCCCGGTCCACCTCGGCCTCGTGCACCTCCCGCTCGGACTTGCTGGAGATGTAAGCCCCGGCGGCCATGGAGATGGCCCCGGCCAAGAGCCCGGCCAGGCCGGCCAAAAGGACCACGCCACGTCCCGGGTCGGCACCAGCCACCCCCGACACCAGGCTAAGGGTGGACACCAGCCCATCGTTGATGCCAAAGATCAGCTCCCGCATAGTCCCGCCCTCGCCCTTGTGCCAGCGCTCGCGAGTCAGGATGGTCTCTGATCCCTTGGCCTCCGGCCGAGCCAGGGCCCGCAAGGTTACCGCATGCCCCCGCTCGTCAGCCTGGGTCTCGGCAGCGATACGGGAGCTCTCAGCATCGGCCAGGCCAGCGCCGTAGCTGGCCACCGCCCCTCTCTCCAACGCCTCCAACTGGCGAAAAACCCGCTTCTGTCCACCCAGGTGGGCGAGGAGCCCTAGCCAACGGGCCCGCCAGCCCGAAGGCGGTGGAGGTAACTCCCCGCCTAACTCTCGGATTCGGGCCTCCCAGCGGGCCGCGTGGCGCCGCTCGGTATCTCGCATCTCCAGGAGCAACCGGCGGCTGCGCTCGTCCAAGGCGGCCTGGGCCAGCCGCTCGTAGGTCTGGGCAGCCTCCATCTCATCCCGCCAGTATCTTTGCAGGCGGGCGCTCATGTCTCTCATCGCATTGCCTTCGTTTCGATCTCGTCAGGTGTTCTTCCTGGGCGCGGTCAATGCCTCAGCCACGGTCGCCGCTCCGCTCCAGATTATCTCTCATGAGTTTCTCCGAGTCTATTCTCTCTAACCCGTCCTTCCAAGTAGTGATAATAGACACTTCTTAAATAGAGAGAGCGTCGTCAAATTCCTTCAGGGTCTTTACCTGGAAAGCAGTCCTAAAATTCTCGTCCTGGCAGAAAATGGTCTTACCTTTGGTAACAGCCATATGGGCCAAAAGGGGAGAAGCGTTATTAAGGATGTGAGCCAGCACCCGAGCAGGCGAAAGCAGCCATTCATCCCGCTGATACAGATGA
>DYIS01000088.1 GCA_020723545.1 Ktedonobacter racemifer | reverse complement strand
ATAGAGAAACTATAACAGAAATGTTCTTATAAATCAAGACCTGACCCCATAGGTGGCCCGCTGGTCTCTGTCCGCGCCCAAAGACCAAGACAGTTGCTCTCTGATTCACCCATCGCCCACCACCATCTTAGGTAGCAAATCCCCAAGATCCCCCTTTTCGTCAAATCGCCGCACCGCTTCAGTCTTGGCTCTATGCTCCTTATCGTCCTCCCTGCCACCGGCGCGTTTTGGCACAGCTGGAACGAGATGCACTAGGTACGTGATGTGACCTTCGATGAGAACCGCTCGCTGGTCCGGGCCAAGTCCGCTCCCCAGGCGATGGCGGTTTCTTTAGTAGGTGAAGGCTCACCCGTCGCTTTGCCAGGACCAACGTGGCTGTTGCTCCGCGTCGCCATGCGGCTCGGCGAAGGCCCTGGCCCTTCTTGGCATCCCTCCACCGGATAGCTAAAAGACCCTGACCAATGAGCGTCTGCCTTGACGCCATCCAGCCCGACTGCTATAATAAAATCAGATCCGGCTTTTCGTGCGGTACCCCAGCGAGGTGGCGTCCGGATGTCGAAGCTCAGAGACCTGCTTTTCAAGGACACCATGGGGCTCACCCCGGGCGCCAAGAGGCGCTATTGGAGTGAGACCCTCGCCGCCTACCTGTACCTGTTGCCAGCCACCGTCATCATCGTGACCTTCCACTTCTTCCCTATCTTCTACGCCTTTTTCATCAGCCTCAACAAGTGGAGCATCCTCCAGGAAAGGTTCGTGGGCCTGCAGAACTACGGACGCTTGCTGAGGGATCCTGACCTCTGGAACTCGCTTCTGGTGACCATCTGGTATGCCCTGGGCACGGTGCCCATCGCCCTGGCCATCTCGCTCTTCATCGCCATCCTGCTCTTTCAGAACATCCAGGGTCGGGGCATCTTTCGCACTGTCTACTTCCTCCCCAACATAACCTCGGTGGTAGCCGCAGCGGTGGTGTGGGGCTGGGTATTCAACGCCCAGTATGGAGTCATCAACTACTTTCTGGAACTGGCCGGCCTCAAACCGCTCCAGTGGATACTGGAGCCCACCGGCGTCTTCAAGATGTTCCTTGGAAACCTCGGCCTCAACGTTCCGGAGTGGGCTGGGGGTCCCAGCCTGGCCCTGGTGGCGGTCATAATCATGACCATCTGGAGCGCCATCGGCTTCAATATGATCATCTACCTGGCCGGCTTGGGAAACATCTCCAGGGAGCTGTACGAGGCGGCCCGCATCGACGGCGCTACCGAATGGCAGGTCTTCAGGAAGATCACCTTCCCGTTGCTTTCGCCCACCACTTTCTTCCTTCTGGTAATATCAGTGATCCGGTCCTTCCGGGCCTTTGATGGTATTTACGCCATGACCACCCGCAACGGCCCTGCCGGCGGTCCGCTGGACACCACGCGCACGGTGACAGTCTACATCTACAACACCGCTTTCGGTGCCGGGAACCCCAAAATGGGGTACGCGGCTGCCGCCGCCTTCATCTTGATGGCGGTCGTTTTGATCTTGACTATCGTGCAATTCCGGTACGTTGGCGAAAAGGTGCACTACGAATGACGAGTCAAAGATACCGATCATTGGCTAAAGGAGAGAGAGCAAGGAAGCGCAAGGGCACGTGGCAACCGCGCCTGTTGCGCTGGGCCGGGATGGCGCTCATCTACGCCCTTTTGACTCTCGGTGCCTTGACCATGGTCTTCCCTTTCTATTGGATGGTGACCACCGCCTTCAAGTCCATCCAAGAGGCCTTGATGTTCCCGCCCACCCTGGTGCCGACGGAGTGGCTCTGGAGCAATTTCCGGGAGGCCTGGGAGGCCGCGCCCTTCCCGCGGTACTTCGCCAACACCACCTTTATGGCCTCGGCTTCCACCCTGGGCACCATCATCACCACCGTCCTGGCCGCCTATGCCTTCGCTCGGATGCGCTTCTTTGGAAAGACTGTGCTATTCATTCTATTCATGGCCACCATGATGATGCCCTTCGAGGTGATCCTGATCCCGAATTTCTTGATCATCAAGACCCTAAAATGGTACAATACGTTTCTGGCTCTCATCGTCCCCTGGACTGCCAGCGTCTTCGGTATATTCCTCCTGAGGCAGTTCTACCTGAGCCTGCCCAAGGAGCTCTTCGATGCCGCTGTCATAGATGGGTGTTCCCACTTTAGATTTCTGTGGAACGTGGCGGTGCCGCTGTCGGTGCCAGCCCTGATCACGGTGGGCATTTTCAGCTTCCTGGGGAGCTGGAACTCGCTCTTATGGCCCTTGATCGTCACCAGCAACCCGGAGATGCGGCCCATCCAGGTAGGCCTGACTGCCTTCCAGAGCGAGGCCGGCTCATACTACAATCGCATGATGGCCGCCGCCACCCTGGCCGTTCTGCCCATAGTGGCCATGTTCCTGGTGGCGCAGAAGCAGTTCGTGGAGGGCATCGCCCGGACGGGGTTGAAGGGGTAGGTGAGGAAGGGGCAGGTGAGAAGGAGGTGATGTAGGAGGAGCATTCTTGAACCGATTGGCGACTAGCAGCAACAAATCCTAATTCTTTGGAGGAATTCACGCCATGAAAAAGATCTTAGCTACGGTGCTTTTGTTAGGCCTGGTGGCCTCCTTGGTGGCAGGCTGCGGGCCCACGCCCGTCCCGCCCACCGCCACGCCTAAGCCGGTGGGGCCCACCGCCACTCCAGCGCCGCCTACCGCAACTCCTGCACCCGAGCCAGTGACCGTGGTCTTCTGGCACACCCAGACCGGCGGGAACGCTAAGGCCCTGGACGCCATGGTGGCCGACTTCAACGCCACCAATACCAAGAAGATCACCATCAAGGCCGAGTTCCAGGGCAACTATACCCAACTGTATCAAAAGATCCTGGCCGCCATCCAGGCCGGCAGCCCTCCCGACTTGGCCGTGGCTTACGAGAGCCAGATCGCTGACTACATGAAGGCCAGGGCGGTCATCGAGCTGGACGATTTTGTGAACAGGCTGCCTAAGGAGAGCCTGGCCGACATCTTCCTCGGCTACATGGAGACCAACAAGTTCCCCCAGTACGGGAACAAGATGCTGTCCTTCCCGTTTACCAAGAGCCTTTTGTCCCTCTACTATAACGAGGACATGCTCAAGGAAGCAGGCGTCCGCATCCCCACCGCTGACAAGCCGTTCACCTGGGACGAGTTCGAGAAGGCGGTAATGGCCCTGCAAAAGAAGGACGCCTCCGGCAAGGTCACCCAGTACGGCCTGACGCTGGGACTGGATGCCTCCACCATCGACGGCTGGATCTACTCCCGGGGCGGCAAGCTCCTGAAGGATGACCTCTCCGGCGTTGCCTTCAATGCCCAGCCCGCCTACGATGCCTACGCTCTGGTGGATCGCCTGGTCAAGGGCAACTACGCTTACCAAAGCAAAGGATACGACTACCAGGCTGATTTCGGCAACAAGAAGGTAGCCATGTTCTTCGGTTCAAGTACTGGTCGCCCCTTTGTAAAAGGGGCACTAACGGACAAGGACACCAAGAAAGAGAAGTTCAAGTGGGGCATCACCATGATCCCTCAGGGCGACCCGGCCAAGCTGGTGACGGTCATGTACGGGGCCAACATCACCGTCTTCAAGACCACCCCGGCCAAGCAGGCAGCGGCCTGGGAGTTCATCAAGTGGTTCACTGACACGCCACAGAGCGTGAAGTGGTCCATTACATCGTCCTACATGCCCATCCGCAAGTCGGCCGCCGAGAATGCCGATCTCAAGAAGGCCTGGGAGACCGACATCCAGGGCAAGCAGGCCTTCGACATGATCCAGTATTCCCGGCCCGAGCCTAACGTTCGCGGCTGGCAGGACGCCCGGACCTTCCTGGAGGACGCTCTGCAGAGCGTGATCTCCGGCAAGGCCGCCCCCAAGGATGCCGTGGACACCGCGGCGGCCAAGACCAATAAGGCCATCGAAGAGGCGAAGTAAACTCTTGCGCCGCATTCCAAGTCTTTAACTAGTAAATGGGTTGCCAGGTATCCCCTGGCAGCCCATTCCTTTCTTGTGCCACCGGAACCTCTTCCCTACATAAAGGCACACTTGAATTGCATCTCTGTGTGGTGTATATTGCACAGGACAGGCACTTTCCGACCGACAGGCTCAGGCTGTACACGGTCCAAGAGGAAGCTTCATGGGGCTCAGCATCGGCATCGTGGGTTTGCCCAATGTGGGGAAGTCCACCCTCTTCAACGCCCTCACCCACGCCGGGGCGCCGGTGGCCAGCTTTCCCTTTACCACCATTGAGCCCAACGAGGGCGTGGTCCCCGTTCCTGACCCCCGCCTGAAGCGACTGGCCGAGATCGTCCACCCGGAACGAGTGGTGCCCACCACCATCCAGTTCGTGGACATCGCCGGCCTGGTAAGAGGATCCAGCAAGGGAGAGGGACTGGGCAACCAGTTCCTGGGCCACATCCGCAACGTGGACGCCATGGTCCTGGTGGTGCGCTGCTTCACTGATGCTAACGTAGCCCACGTGGACGGCACCGTGGACCCCCGCCGGGATGTCGAAACCTTGTTCATCGAGTTGGCCCTGGCCGACCTGGCGGCGGTGGACAAGCGCCACGACAAGGTCCAGCAGGCCGCCCGTTCCGGCTACAAGCGCTACCAAGCCGAGCTGGCGGTCCTGGAACGCCTGAAAACCCACTTGAATGCCGGCCGCCTGGCCCGAACCCTGGGGCTGCACCAGGAAGCACACGAGTTGATAAAGGGGTTACATCTGCTCACCGACAAGCCGCTCTTGTTCGTAGCCAACGTGGGAGAGAGCCAGCTCCCCGCGGCGGCCAGCCAACGCCTGGCAGATACCGCCATCGTCGAGGCGATGGCTGAAAGCGTGGGCGCGGAAGCCCTGGCCATCTGCGCCAAGTTGGAGGACGAACTGGTGGCCCTCGCCCCAGAGGAGGCGCAAGCCTACCTGGCCGATTGTGGTGTCAGCGAGCCGGGCCTGGCCCGCTTGATCAAAGCGGCCTATCGCCTCCTGGATCTGGCCACCTTTTTCACCACCACCGGAGAGAAAGAGGTCCGTGCCTGGACGGTGGTCAAAGGCACCAGGGCCCCCCAGGCGGCAGGCAAGGTGCACACGGACATGGAACGGGGCTTTATCCGGGCCGAAGTGATCGGGTTCCCTGAACTAGATAAACTCGGCTCACTTCACGCCGCCCGGGAGAAGGGCCTGATTCGCCTGGAAGGAAAGGAATACGTGGTCCAAGACGGGGACGTGATCCACTTCCGGTTCAGTGTGTGACCGCGACGAGGCCTTGAACCAGGGACCCAAAGCAGCCGGTGCAACCGCCCGGGTCCATATTGAGGCTTGACAGATTGCTATTCGATATTATAATCGCTGGTGTCAATAGCGGCAAAAAACTACGGCGGTCGGGAGGTCATGACGATGAGCGACCTGGTGGGCAAGACCCTGGGACAATATCAGATCATCGAGCAACTGGGCCAGGGGGGCATGACTACCGTGTACAAGGCTTACCAGCCCTCCCTGGACCGCCACGTGGCAGTCAAGATCCTCCCAGCCCAACTGGCCAGTGACGAGAGCTTTGTGGCCCGCTTTATCCAGGAAGCCAGGTCGGTGGCCAAGCTGCGGCACCCCAACATCGTCACCGTCCACGACTTCGGCACCGAAGGCGACGTCCTCTACATCGTCATGGAATATGTGGAGGGCGGAACGCTCCGGCAATTCCTGGGGAACCCGGTGGACCTGGTCACCGTGGAGCGCATGATCCACCAGATCGGCAGCGCCCTGGGCTATGCCCATGCCCAGGGCATCGTCCACCGGGACGTGAAGCCCGGCAACGTCCTGTTGGACAAGGAGGGCTGGCTCCTCCTCTCCGATTTCGGCATCGCCAAGGTGTTGGAGAGCCAGGAGGGCATCACCAAAGCTGGCATGGGCGTGGGCACGCCGGAATACATGGCCCCGGAACAGGCCCAGGGGCAGGCGGTAGACGGCCGGGCGGACATCTATGCCCTGGGCGTCATGCTCTTCGAGCTGGTTACCGGCCAGGTGCCCTTCAAGGCCGACACGCCCCTGGGCATCATCATGCAGAAGATCACCGCGCCGTTGCCCTCCCCCCGCAGCCTGGTGCCAAACCTACCGGAGGAGGTAGAGCAGGTGATCGTCAAGGCCATGGCCCGAGACCCTCAGGAGCGCTACCAGACCGCCGAGGAGATGGTCAATGCCCTGTGGGCGGCCGTGAGCCCCGACCAGGCCCGGGTGGCCCGGGGCGAGGAAAAGATCTACGTCCTCCAGGACAGGTTCACCCCCGAGGAGGCCAGGGCCAAGGCCCTGGAGAAGCGGGTGGACGCCTTCGGGGCCATTTCCAAGTTCTTGCTCTGGCCCAAGCCCGAGGAGATCGAGATCGCTTACTCGGAGAAACGCTACGAGCCCTTCTGGTTCGCCTCGTGCCATTCGCGGTTCTCCTACGACCGGACGAAGAAATACCAGGTGGAGGTGGGCGGGCCGGATGTGGTGACCGTCACTATTTACGACCGGGACCACGCGGCGGCCAGGGACAAGCGGGCCTACATCACCCTGGAGGGGGTGGAGCATTGCCTGACCGAGCAACAGATAAAGCTTGTTTTGGACGCGGTCAGCGGGGAGCCGAAAGACCTGGAAAGGTACCTGGCCTATCCGAAGACGGAGATCGTCAATGGCCAAAGCCTGGCCAACCAGGATGTTATCGTCATCGCCCCGAAGATCTCTGCCTCCTTTGTGATGAGGACCCTAATGGGCAGGGTGGGACGGCCCGCCGACGCCGACGTGATCATCCAGGAGGAGGTGGAGGTGGAGAACGTCCTCCTGGTCTTCCGCCCGGTATGGGGCTTCGAGTTCTACTGGAAGACCAAAGACAAGAAGGCCACCCTGGAACTAGACGGGGTCACCGGGGAGACGCGTCCCCTCACCCGACCTTTGCGCTCGGCTGGCGGGGCTGCTCCCAGCCGGGACTCCCTCTTCGACCTGGGCGCCGAGGCCCTGACCTCCTTCCTGGCCAAGACCACGGGCACCAAGAGGAGTGGATAGAAAAGGCCCGGCGCTTGCGCCAGGGTCAATTTTGTGCTATACTTCCCCCAATTTGGGGCGGTGCCTGGTGATGGCACCACCTGGACTTCTCCGGGCCAGCACAGCGACGTGCCGACGCCCGTAGCCCGGAGTTCCTTTCTGCTCCGCGAGAGCTGGGATGTGTGCACCAGTCCTGGGGAACGCGGGGCAATCCCATGGAAAGGAGGTGCACATGAACAACTACGAGTTGATGTTCATCGTCAACCCGGATGCCAGCGAGGATTCGTTCAACGCCACACTGAATAAGGTGAGCCAGTTAGTGGCCGACAATGGCGGCGAGGTGGGCAAGGCTGAGCCCTGGGGCCGGCGGAAATTGGCCTATCCCATCAAGAATATCCGCGAAGGCCAGTATGCATTGATGCAGTTTAAGATGGCCCCTGACAAAACCGCCATCCTGGAACAAGGCCTCAAGCTGAATGAGGATATCATTCGGTATCTGCTCGTAAAGACATCAGCCTGAGGCCAATGGTCTAGCCACAGGAGCGCACCGAAAGCCTTCAAGTCAATTCTGCGATAATCCATGTTTTCTGTGGCCTCAGCCCTTCATTGGTCGCAGTGTTCGCAACACAAGGAGGATGATGATGGTTAGCTTTCTGAACAAGGTTATGATCATTGGAAATGTCGGAAGAGACCCAGAGATGAGCTACATGCCGAGCGGCGATGCCGTGACCAAGTTCAGCGTTGCGGTAAATCGCATCTACAATACCCAGGACGGCCAACGCAAGGAAGAAACCGAGTGGTTCAACGTCGTCGCCTGGAAGAAGCTGGCCGAATTATGCGACAACTATGTCACCAAGGGCCAAAAGGTTTACGTGGAAGGCCGGTTCCAGTCTCGTTCCTGGCAGAGCCCCGACGGACAAAAACACAAGGCCTTCGACGTCGTTGCCAACACCGTGATCTTTCTGAGCAAACCCAAGGGCACCGCGGTCGAAGAAGAGACCATTGGTGGCGGTGAGGAGATCGAGCCCGGGGAGATACCCTTCTAGCGAAGGGTAGGGGTGCAATTAAATTGCACCCTATTCGATTAATTCAATTTCAGGAGCGATGACTTGGCCAAAAGAGTAGCGAAAAGGCCCACCAGGAGACCAACCGGGGCCCGCCGAGAGGGCGGCAGGCCAAAATACATCCCCCATCGCAAGGTGTGTGGCTTTTGCGTGGACAAGGTCGACGATATTGACTATAAGGATGTGACCCGTCTGCGCCGCTTCATCTCCGATCGCGGCAAAATCGAGCCGCGGCGTAAGACTGGCACCTGTGCCCGACATCAGCGGACCCTCACCGTGGCCTTGAAGCGGGGCCGGCATGTGGCACTCCTTCCCTACACTGCAGAGCATATACGCGGCCAGTAGAGCGGCGCTTGAATAGCACATCCAAAACGGGCAGGCGAGGGCAGCAGCCTTTCGTCTGCTCGTTTACTTGTTCGGCCTTTAGACCGAGGTATAGATCGAGTGGCAAAGAAGAAGGCGCAGAAGCCCACTACCACGCCTCCCATGACCAAAAAGCAACTGTCCCGGTGGCAGAAGGAGCAAAGACAGGAGCTTCTGGCCAAGGTCTTCGTGGCCGTGGTGGTGGCTCTGCTGATAGGGGTTCTGGGGTTTGGCTACTTTCGAGAATTCATCGCTAAGCCAAACGAGGCGATATTCAAAGTCGATGGCACCACCATTAGCCTGGGCCCCTATGCTAAGATCCTCGCCTACAGACGATGGGAGCTCACCTTGCAGATGGCTCGCCTGCAGGAATTGGGCAGCCGCTACGCTGGTGACGATCCGGAGAATGCCATAATGCGCCAACTGGTGGCGCAGCAGCTAGAGCAGGTCCAGGGCCAGTTGTATCGCGTGAACACACAGTTGCCGGACGAGCTTATCGTCAACGAGCTGATCAGACAAGAGGCCAAACGCCGGAATATCACCCTGGCCACGGAGGAGGTGACCAGGGAGATAATGGATCTCTTCCAGCCCACCCAGGCCGAGCCGGTGACAGCTACGACCGGGACGCCTACCCCTACGCCGATCCCAGCCAATAAGTGGCAGGTGAACTACAAGAACTACCTGGCTGACACCAAGATCTCCGATAGCGAATATCGCCAGTGGAACGTAGAGCCGGGGCTCTATCGGGACAAGCTCCGGGAGGCCATGGGAGCAACTGTTCCCAAGGTGGCCGAGCAGGTCCATGCCCGCCATATCCTGGTGAAGGAAGAAGACAAGGCCAAGGAGGTACTGGTCAAGCTTCAGTCTGGCGCCAGCTTAGATGCCT